>NZTS01000039.1 GCA_002697105.1 Methanobacteriota archaeon
TGTGAACACTTCAAACGGACCATCTGTGAAGATTGAATCAATCAATTCAGGAGACAGTTCAAGATCAGATTCTTCGTCTTCCTCTTCTTCTTCTTCAATGGTAAAGCAATACTCGTCAGTGTTAGAATCAACAACAGTATCATCCATATTTCTCAGTTCTACATGAATACAGTAGTACCCTGGATCGAGATCCTGTATGTCAAGTTCAAATCCAGTCTGATAATCATCTTGACCAACGTCGTAATCCATCTGTTCAAAAGAAGTGGGTGAGGGACCGCTTTCATTACCATCAACAATCATTACGAGGAGATTATAACTTTCATCATCACGCCATACTGAATCTGAATCGTAGTATACATCACCTCGAATGTCTGACAATTCTCCTTCATCTTCTTCGAAATCCCAATTCATGTCTCTGATAACTCGCTTAAGTGCCCCTTCGAAGGATCTCTCAATACTTTCTTCGGTGACATCATCAGCATCGAAAACGATATCCTCACAAGAAGTTGGTGCTCCGTCAACGTCCGCAGGATATTGGAGGAGAGTACCTTCGATACTCCACTTTCTAAATGTATCATCATAAGCACCTAGATCGACATTACTACCCCAGTGTGACCACATGACGTAGTCATTGAAGAGTTCGTTTCCATCTCCGTCAAAAACATCCACATCGAACATGTAACAATGATCATCTGTTCCATCTTCATCTTCATCCGTAATTCCTTCTCCATCAAGTGAAACTGTTAGATTTTCAACCTCATCGAGATTATTTTCTGCATCTGGTTGTTCATCTGATGCATCATCACAATCATCCCACCCGTTGTTCAATGAGTAGTATCCTACATACCGACTATCGTCATCGCATCTCCATAGTGTGATAATGTTTACAGATGCTGAATGGAACCATGTAACTCCTTCATCAGATCCATCAGCACAATCTTCATCTCCGTTGTTAACCTCGTCTAATTTAATTCCTTCATATCCCCAGGCACAAGGATAGTATGTCTCGTATGGAGTTTCATCTGACCAGTCTCCACAATCGTCCTCCTCGTTATTGATTTTGTAATACTCCCCGTCAGGAATTTCATTTCCATTATCACAATAGAACGTATAGTCTTCATCATCACCATCGCCATCATCTCCGTTATCATCATCTTCGTCACCATCTTCTGAGCCAATGAGACCGTTGTCGTTGAGTAAATCAAAACCAGCTTGTGGAGATATTCGTAGTACTGCCACCTCAACTTCTGCTCCCTCAACTGGTCCAATACCATTGTAGACTTGAGATCTGATTGTGATGTCTTCTCCCATCAGACTCTGTTGAGGGGATTCAACAAGAACACCAAGAGCTGAAACTGTAAAAATTTCATCATTACCCTCAAGTCCCATCTGTACAATCATCGATAATGATAGGAGTTCCATTTCCATCTCGAAGCGATCTTCACCTTCTGAATCTCGAATTACACCTGAATCCTTTAACTCATCAAGAATGTCATCAAACTCCCACATTTGATCTTTGAAGACTGGAATCTCAAGAATGCCGACATAACTCTCGCAATTCCAGTCGTCACATCGATCATCTGAATCATCTGAGACTTTCTCGAGGTTCACTGAATGACGCTCTTGACCATTCGATTGAGTTACACCGAAATTAATTGAATTGGGATAGGTTTCATCGCTATTCCATACATCCAACTTAATTCCAATCATAGGAGTGTACATGTTATGTTCAAAGGTCATGAAATCAGGGATTGATTCCATATCATCATCTAAATTCATCAAATGAGTAGAATTTTCCTCGTCATAAGTAGAAGAGAAATCGTCCATTGCTGGACCACCAGCAAAATGACCCAACCATTCACCGAAATCAGCCAAAACTTCTCCAGTTACATTCCAAGCAGGGTCCTGTGTAGAATCAACTACGATGTTCAGGATATTCTCAGGTAAACTGTTGAACGCTGAGAATGCAGTATTGACATGAGGATAATCATTCTGCATTTTTGCTGTCCAAGCTTGTCCTTCNGGTGTGTCTAGAACTTTCTCATATTCCCAAACAATTCGATCTGGTATNTCATCACCATCAGTGTCTTGAATATCTGTTTCCTCAAGACGATCAGCCATCTCAACAAAGCGAATCAAAAATCTCTGGAATGCAGTCATGTTGTCAAAATCTTCATCCAGAAGTGGACCAATGAAAGCACCAAGACCCTCTGCAATNGCTTCCGGGTGATCGGAAATAGACAATACTGCAATGTTTCGCATCAAGGTCTGAATAGACTCAAACTGACGTTGATTATTTGCAAGATTATCTAGAGCGGTGGTGATGTTATCCCATTCACCTGTTGCAGTCATTGCATCATATGCTGCCTCAAAGTCGCCAGTTCCCTCGAATCGAGTGAAATTCTCTATCAAATCAAACTCACCTAGGTACGGAGGAATATCTTGGAAATCATTCATCACACGTGGAATTGGAAACTGATCTAAGTAAGTCAATACGGCTACAACAAAACCAACAGAGGCCGCAGAATCGTCAGATTCTAGGAACAACATCAACTCTTCGAGGAAATCAGCACCTGCAGACATATTGTACTGGTTCTCATCCCTTGAAGCATCAATCATCTCATTCCAAAGTGCCTGACTGCCTAAAGTACCAGAACCACGGCAAGCATCTTCGACAAACTGATCCCATCCACCGTTATTCATCACTATATCTTGAAGATCTGTAAATTCTTCAGCAATATCTGCAGTTGGATTTGCAATATCCCACGTATCGTCGATGCTCTGTAACACTTTGGAAACTTCAGCACCAAAAATTTCTGAAATTTGTGATGGGTCATCTGTTGCTAGTAAATTTCCACTCTGGGCAGTCACGCTAGCTCCGTAAACTCCACCACTAGCGGTTACAGGAACTGTGTATGTGCCCATCCAAACAGTTGTGGAAGAGTCAAACTCATCGACACCTTGGCTAGTTAGAGCAATAGTGTCAACAACAACAGGAGGACTTGAAGGAGAGACTCCATTAAATCGATCTAATGGGTCGAGGTCCCTGTAATGAAGAATATCGGCAGTCACCAAAGTATTGGATGAATCTGCACCTCGAACGTTTGCATGAACGGATACTTCGGTACCAACTGTTGCGAATTTGGTTGTAACATATCCATCAACCTGCAGAGTTTCCGAACCATCGGAAGAAGTATCATTCGGTGCAACAACTAATCCAGAAACTGGTGCTGCAATCAACAAAAGAACTAGTAAAATGGGTATTCGGTGACCTGCTCTCATGGACTTTGACATCATGAGTAAGTATTTGGAGGTACTGCCTTATCCTGAAATTTTAATTCTTCAGAAGTTAATCCTCAAACATCAATATCTGAGCAATTGAATCATCCGCGATGTACTGAGAACAGGTTCCAGTATCTCCTTCCAAAACAGTAAGGACTCCAAGACCAATTTGAATTTGCAGAACTGGAATTCCAGCCGATGAAAGGACAGAGGAAAGTGGAGAAATTATGCCTGATCCAGAACCATCAATTTCCCATGATCCTGCAGAATTGATGTTACCGGGATTTACAAGACAATTCGACGTAATTGGCACATCAGTTTCAGATAGATTGACCCACGAGCCAAGAAATCCAGAATCAGAAAATTCAAGGTTATTGGGAATAGATATTTCCGAATAACCAGAAGGAGATTGAACAACTAAAGATTCGCCAATGTTTCCCCGATTAACATTCATTTCTATATCCCAATTTGATATTCCGTTACAAGTAAAACTATCAGGTAGACACGCTCTTACCAATTCTTGGCTTTCTGAAATTTCTTGTTTAATCAAATTAGGTCCTGTTCTTGATTCTGAACCAGTTGTGGTGTCAATGAGAAACGAGCTACTCGCTTGTTCATCAGACCATGGAGTCGAAGAATGAATTACATGAATCATCTGATTGAATGAGGAAGCACCAGCATCCCAATCAAAAACAAACCATTCCTGTAAGAGAAATCCATCTGAATCACGCTCCTCGATGTGACTGATATTCAAGTCCGCTTCAATACGTCCAGAACGTCCTTGTTCGTCAATCAATTCCGTAATAACCACAGTACCAGTAATTCTCTTTCCCTCCAATTCGTACAGGCAGTTTTCACATTTCTCAGGTTCAAGTTGAGTCATTTGTAATTCAAATGATGCTTTTGCTCCAACATCGAATTGTTTCAAGTTCAAAGAATCCATAGACGAACGAGTAGAGAGTTGTACATAACCATCCAGAGATATTACTGGATCGATTATTTCTTCTGAGTCACTGAAAGAAAATTCAACCCAAGTTGTAGCCATAATTACACTGGCCAAACATAAGGCTTCAATCCATCGAAATTGAGCGCCCATGAATCAAGCGAATGAGTCACACATCATCTTATTACCGCTACAATCTGTACAAAATATGGCAGTTTTAGAGCGGAAGGGGCCAAATATCAGCACTTCTCGGACAGGCCAAGGGGAACACCATGGCGGACGCAATGACTGAGATTAATGATGCTTGGAATCAGTTCAATGAACTATTAGATTCTGGTACTCAGATGTCGATTTTAACCAAGATTATTCTGTCAACAATTGGAATCGCAATAATGATTCTCGTCGAGAAAAATTACATTCTTCGTAGGTGGGAAGGAATCGTTGCAGCAACTGATGCTTCATGGGATGACCGAATTTTTGGGCCACTCAGAACTAGAATCTACATTTTCACAATCGTGGGGGGGGCCAATATTGGCGTACTATGGATTGATTCTGCAAATCCTGGTTGGGCCGAAACCGGTGCTCCACTATTCAATGCTATATTCATTATACTAGCAGCAACACTCGCTAGCGTTACTGTCAAATTCATTTTACCTGAAATTCTCAATAGATTCCAACGACAATCAGCAGTAACAGTTTCTGGTGGAAATCCACTTCTTGTATTTCTTCTTAGGGCAGTAATTTGGTTCGGTGGGTTGTACCTAGCTCTCTCTGAACTAGGAATCGAGTTATTCGGTGTCCTAGCATCATTGGCAGTATTCTCCCTAATTATCGGATTGGCAATACAACAAACATTGGGTAACATCGTTAACTCATTCATGTTAGCTCTTGATCGTCCGTTCGAAGTCGGCGATAGNATCGAAGTTGATGGAGTAATGGGTACCGTAATGTCGATTGGAATTCTATCGACCAAACTGCTTACTCTAAAGGAAGAGTTGGTTGTGATTCCAAACAACAGCCTGGTGGACTCAACAGTAACCAATTATGCCCGTGGTGGTGGAGATGGAGTTGCGCGTAGAATATCTGTCCAGATGGATTATGGTGTTGCCTATGATGAAGACCCAGCCCACGTAAAACAAGTTATGTTGAGGGTTGCTCGTTCCTGCCAATATGTTCTTTCAGAACCTCGTCCAAGAGTAATGATGACTGAATTAGGTGATTTCGCAAAGGTGTTCCGACTATTCATTTGGATTGGTGATTATAATGATGAAATTGTCACTAGAGACTATCTAATTGAGAGAATGGATCGTGCGTTTGAGAGAGAAGGGATTGTAATCCCATATCCAACAGCAATCGAAATGGCAACTCAAGAAGTACACCCTGACCCTGAAGTTGCAGCCAAGAAATTGCAAGACAAGGAAGTTCGACGCCAACGTGCTGTGGCTTCTTACAGACTNGAAGAAGCAAGGTTACGCAAGGAACATTCCAAGATTACTGCCGAACTGGAAGATTTGTACAGCAAAGTCAAGAGTGGGAAAATTACTGGAAAAGAGTTGGCAGATATGCAAGATCGTATCCGAGAACTGGAACAATCCCTTGCACTTGATATGGATTTAGATGATTGATTTCATTCTAATTCAGTTGCCAAATTTACTTCACGTTCACCCGGTCTTAGTGAAAACAATACCGGCAATAATACTAGACTTGAGATTAAAGCTAGAAGAATTGCTACAAGGAAAACTTGTCCAAAGAGACGTAGAGGGGCTAATCCTGACAGATTCAGCACTGCAAATCCTCCTGCAGTAGTGATGGCAGCACCTGCCATTGCACGACCTGTAGTAACAGTTGTTCTAGCCACCCATACATCAGGAGTACTGGTAGGGCTGGCTAGACGTTCTTCCTCATATCTATGGGCATAATGAACAGCATAATCAACTCCTAATCCTAATGTTAGAGCNCCAATTGTAACCGTTTGAGCGTTCAATTGATATCCTAAAATTCCCATTAATCCNTAGACCCAAACTACAACCATNCCCAAAGGAATCCACATGAATAGTCCTGTGACAAATGCTCTCTTCTTGTCCCTCTTTTCTACAGATTGTAATCCAATTAACATAAACAAAATGACAGATGCAACAACCAAGGTNGATAACACCGCAGCAGAAGCNACTCCTTCTGTTACTTGGGCGAGAATCAATGGTCTTCCTGCAACTCCCATCTCTCCTTCAGCATCTAATTCATCAAGAGCTCTTGTCAGGCGTTCTTCGAAATCAACAGTATCGCTCCAATCAACAGTAGCAGCAGAAAACTGAATTACAGTTTGACCACCTTGATCTGGAACATATCTAGCAGTAATCTCTCTACCAGTTTCATTGTTCATAACCCATGAAGATAATGTATCCCAATTACTTTGATTGGTTGGATCATCAGTAATCGATTGGAGTATGTCATCAAGAACTGAATCTGTGTTCGCAGACGATTCAAGAGTAGATCGTAAAGATGAAACTTCAGAAGATCCTTCTGTAGATCGAACTGTTTCCTCAATATCTCCTATCATTGTCCAACTTTCAAAAGAAAATAATTCTGATATTGGAATATACTGNACATAGATAGGAGCAGGTGATGCCTCGTAGCGATCAGCCAGAATCAAGAAATTTTCAACGGCTGGAATACTGTCATCNAATTGATCTCTAGTATCAAATCCAACCTCTAGTGAAGTAATACCATAGCCAACTGGAACAGATAGAATTAGAGCCACTACAAGAACTTGGAATGGACTCGAAGTTAAACTACCGAAACGNTTGCTAATCGGACCAGGTTCAATCCTTGCAGCTTTCTTTATTCGTAATTTTGCGGGAGGCATTAGTGNAAGCATAGCAGGAAGAAGAGTNACTGAAAGAAGNTAAATCATGAACAAACCNACTGCAATNACNGTTCCAAAATCAACTAAAAATTTCTGACTTGAAAATCTGAACGATANGAAACCAACCATATCTGTGAAAATTGCGATTAATAACGCCCCAGAAGTNAGGATTGCGCCTCTTCGAATTGCATGAATACGAATTTCTTTNGGGAAGTCACGAAGTGTTTCATATTCGTAATCTNTCTTTTCANNTTCTTCTCTGAGTGTTTCTCGATAACGAGCAACGACATGTATTCCATAATCTACCCCAATCGCAATGAGGAGAATCGGAATAGAATTCATAGCAGCATTGAATGTCAAGTTGAGGATCCCACTGATTCCATATGTCCCTAGAATACCCAAAATTGTAGATGCAAGGACCAATGCAGTATCACGTCCAGTTCTAAATTGAGAAAACAAAATGATTGTCAAAAGTAGTATTGACATCCCAAGCAACTGACCTATTTCCGCACCTACTTGAGCAGTTTGTGCATTGGAAAAATGAGCAAATGAGATACCCGAAACTGTTGCATTTGTCCCTGCAATAATTTGTGTATCCGAGGTTAGCTGAAGGGTCCAATTTTCAACTTCTGCATCAATTTCCTTGGTTGCTGCTAATTCGTCTTCAGTTACCCTAGTTGAATCCCATCCGACAGACTCCCCCCAAGTATTCAAATCAGTATCAATAAACATAGAAATGGAAACTAAGTCTGTTCGGTTCCATCTTTCATTATCGGGAATCGCAACAA
>NZTS01000004.1 GCA_002697105.1 Methanobacteriota archaeon
GATTGATTGGTGGGGTATTTTTAGGGGTTGGATTATTTGTGGTCAGAAAGCCAATAATAGGAATTCTCGATGGGTTTTCTAATCGCCTAATTCCTACTGATTACACCTCTGAAGAAAAAGAATATCTTGAGTTGTTTTCGACATCATTGGAGGATGGAGAAATCACAAATAATGAAAGAATATTACTGAAAACACTAGCTACAGCATACAGAATTACCGATGAAAGAGTTGTTGAGATTGAGCGTAATTTTATTGAAAATAAACCAAAGAATTCTATTGAGGAGGTCATTACATCTGAAAAGATGGCAGTTGTTCTTACTGTACAAAAGGAGGATGTTTTCGCAGTTCAACAATGGACGGATGAAAAGGGTTACACATGGAGGAATATGAGTGATGGTAGTACTCAATGGTGGGATGGTTCGGAATGGAAACATTATGGTGAACATTAATGTTAGAAGATGTCATAACTCATTATGTCAGTGTTTTTGATGCAGATAGCCTCTATGGTTACAGGCAAATAATTTCTATTTTCTCTGGGATTATTCTTCTATGGATGTGCGGAATTAGTTATTTGGTTCTAAAGGCAGATCCAAGGGGACTAGAAAATCGATTTATGGCAGTATTATTGATTTGTGAGGGGTTGAAGGCTGCATGGCTTTTTTGGGATTTTTTTCCCAATGGACCAAAATTCGAGTGGTTGTGGGATAGTTTATGGTTTTTCAAAATAGATGTGTACTTTTTTGCAATAATTACATCAATCATTTTGTATCTTTCTTTCCCAATTTACTATAAAGTGAATAAATTAAAATTTCTTTATAATGATACACTTCAAAGAAATATTTGGTATTTAGCTCCGTTTTTGGGATTATTGATTTGGGCTCTTCTCAAAAATCAAAATGGAATTGCAATTGAAAATGCTGCCTGGATAATTTGTGAAGGTGCAAACACATCTCCAATCTTACAAGTATGGTTTGGAGATATTACTGATACAATGTTACAGAATCAATCAGATATCAGTATCTGTCCAAGTGCATTTGAGGTTTTAGTTACTGATGAGCCTTCTATGCTCACAGCAATAGCACTAACTCAATTACCTGCTACAATTTTTGCTTTACTACTTTTCCGATCTGCTATGAAAGAGAGTGAGTGGGAAAATACAAAAAATTCGCTTACAAATAGATCATTGTATATTGGTTTCTTGGGTAAAACAGTAATTAGTCTATCATATGTAATTTTACTAGTGGTAATTTTCCCTTTGTTAAATGGTGGTGAGTTACTTACTTATGGAGATAATATTTCATTTCAATTTGGTACAAATAGAACCAATCTAGAACGTATAATATTCTTCATGTGGACCTCGTCATTGGCAATAGTACCATTAGCATTTGGATTTGAAGCGATGATGTTTGTCCACGCTTGTCTAAATGATTCTGTTTTTGGAATAGATAAGAAATTAAGATCAACTTTTAGGACTGCTGTATTTACTTCTATTGGGGTTGTATCGTTTATTATTGGATCTGAGATCATGGAGAATTTGATTGGTTTCGGAATCCTAGGGGGGGTAATGGTTGGAATTGGTGTTGTGGTAGTCCGTAAACCTGTGATCTCATTGATAGATGGGATTTCTGGAAGGATTCTTCCATCTGAATTTTCTGAGTTTGAGAATATGTATCTTGAGGCATATATCAAGACTGTTAAGGATGGTATAATTAGTGATGATGAACGACGTCTTCTCACTATGCTAGCTGACTCATATAACCTACAGGATGAACGAGTGAAGTATATCGAGATGTCTTATATTTCAAGTATAGATCAAGAAGAGTGATTATTCAATAGAATCAATGTGATCACAATCAGGATGGGCGCATTCAACTTGATATTTTGCTCGTTTGGGTTTTGGAATCCGCATCATAGCACCACAAAAAGTGCATTGGTGTTGTATTACTTCAGGTTCTTTGGGGCCGGTATCTTGAGTGCGATCTTCTTGAATTTTTGACCATCCAATAGTATCCATATGGCTTTGTTCTTTTTTCAACGAACGTGACCGAAGTGAGAGCTTGATCTTTCTTCTTTTCCGACCACCTTTTCCACGGGATTTCTTGGTGCCCTTATCTGCAGCCATGTGTCTTTGAGGGGGGTTATGTATTCAATGACTTCGTTATATTGTAAAGCGAATTAGGCCGAACACTATTATTTGAGAAGGAAAAACCGCGGGGTGTGGCGGCCGACTCGGGCAATCTATTGTACATTGGTGCTATCCTGAGTGTTGCCTTAGGAGCAATGTCATTACGAATTATTCGAAAGAATAAGGATTTAGAATGGAATGAAGCGTTAGCTGCTCGAATCATTTGTTGGATGTTTATTGGGAAGGGGATACAAAATGCTGCTGTGGCAAATATGCAAGATACTTCAGTAGATATGTGGCAATTTTATGCTCAATTATCTTCGGGTTTAGACAATTTGTTCACTGGCACAATCATTGCTCTTGCATTAATTTATCCAGTTCCATTACTACGTAACGAAAGGCAGGTGAAAACTGGGTTTTCAATATTGTTTGGATTTATTGTGTATGTGATGTTGTTAGAAGTATCGGGAAATCCTTACACTGTTTTCGAACTGCCTGGTATTGTATATTGGGTGGCAATGATTTGTTGGACAACGATGTATCTCAAATTTAGACTAATTGACCCTGGAAATAGTAATGATTCTACCGATAATATTGCATTAGTTTCAGGATTATTTTTGACTTTGTTGATGGGACATATTTGGATGTGGTGGCCTGGAATGATATTACAATCTAATTATTTCTATTTCTTTGATCTCGGTGGTGGGCCAATGACTTCAATGACTTGGGATTATGTTTGGAATGCATCATACACAATATGTATTGTAACTGGTATCATGTTACTGAGTGTTGAGACATACCAATACTCCAAGGGAAATGGTAGTAAGTTGTTGTACTTGATTATACCATATTTCATCTTAGGAGCGATTGGATATATTGTATATTCAGCTCCTGAAACAACTGTTAGCCACACCCGTGGTACAAATGATACATTGGCAAGTATCTGGAACTTATTGACTTCACAACTTCATTTTACTGTTATGCGTCCAATGATTGCAATGTATGTGTTATTGAAATTCGGACTATTCAATATAAATGAAGAAACAAAACCTATGGCAAAAATAATGACAATTATTTTGATTGTCGTAGCTACATCAGCAATATTAGAATTAATCCAGTCTATAGTTCCAATAAATCAAATGATATCTGCAGCCCTGTTAGGAATAATCATTGCATTGGGAATAGGGTGGGAAGAGAGATCTTTCGATCGCTTAGCATCAAACAAATCAAATGTAAGAGTGGGTGTAGGAAAAAGATGGTTTCCAAATGTCTTCATATCACAGAAAACGCTTGAGAGATTGGATTTTATATGTTTGATGTACATTCTTGTTATATTTTTAATTTCATTTATCGTATGGCAGACTGATATGTTAGTTACTGTAATGTTAGAACGGTATGCAGAAGCTGGTGGTGTTGGGTGATGAGTGAGGATAATATTTTCCTTGATTTAGGCGCTGATAAGAGGGCGTTGAAACATATATCCATATTTTTCTCAGTGTTAGTCGTAGTCTTGCTATATCATGCAACAGTTTTCTTTGTAATAATGGGAGATGAAATCTCAGTCAAAGACAAAGAAAAATCTTTCACGATTTCTTTTCAAGAAATTGAAAATGAAGATATAGATACAAGAACAATTGACAACGGTGATAGAGAAGTTATTGAATTAGAAATTGAAGAAGATTCACTTTCTGGATATGATGGGTTTGGAGTATTATTTGTTGATATTGAGTATGGTGAAACCTCGGGCCAATTTGCCGACCCATGTGATTCAGTAAGTGCAGATATTTCACCAAATGGAGTAAATGCCGATTGGGATAATGAAAATAATGTCCTAGCTGGAACTAGTTCGAGTTGTGAAACAATTTCATTAATTGTTTATGTATTTCCTGAATATAATTCAACAACAAAGAATGTGACAGGAGAAAATCTAGAGTATTGGGAGTCATTATGGCAAAATTCGAGTTATGGTATCGGAACTTTTCACTTGGAGGTAGAAGTAAATGTAAACCAACCCCTAACAGCAGGGATTCCAACTATTCAAGATGATGATGAAGAAGTAACAATTAGTTGGCGTAGTATTTACTTTACAAGTGATGTACAGGAAATTGAGTAATTATTCAATAATGAATGAATGTCCATTCTCTGGAACATGAACGGTTTGTCCATTCTTTTCAATGTCATGTTGCAATGGATCAATAGATTCGAGTGGTAAATGAAATAAGATTACATCTTTTGCTTTGGTTTGTTTTGCAAAGTCTACGAGCGCTGAATGTCCTGCATGATTTGAAAGTTGAAATTTATCAACTTCACATTGGATTTCAACAATATCTCCGTAGATAGGAATTTTTCCTGTNTCAAGAAGCATCTTACCTCCAGTATCTTCAGCTTGNTAACCCGTAATTAAGACTGCAGAATTTGGATCGTCNCGNACTCTATTCAAGTACCATAAAACAGGCCCACCTTTGAGCATTCCACTAGTAGTAACAATAACATCANCAGACAGTGCTTTCTTTCTATCAGACTTACTTCCAACCTTACGAACCCAGGGCCATATTTTGTCCCATTCTTTTGCATTGTAGATAAATTCTGGATGATTCATCCAATGACGAGTCACTCGTTTGCCCATTCCATCATAATGGACATTAAGATGCGGGGCNTGTTTGTGAAGAATTCGAAGGATATCTTGTCCACGTCCCGATGCAAATGCCGGTACAATAGTTAGTCCNCCACGATTGACAACTTCCTTCACTTTGTTAACAAATCTTAATTCCTCTTCTAGCCTATCTGGATGTTCTCTTCCTCCATATGTGCCTTCTAAAACAAGAATGTCTGTTTCTATTGGTTTGGCCCCACTTACATTAGGTGTATTTCTTGTGTCTATATCACCAGACCATAGTATGCTCTTNGATGGNGTCTCGATGTGAATCATTGCAGCTCCGGGAACATGNCCTGCCTGCAAAAATTTCCATTTCCAATTTCCAACAGACTGTTGTGTTCCAAAAGAATGTGTTTCCCAAGCCATATCAGAATCTTCAATATCTCTTCTATCCCAAGGTAATGGGTAGCCTTCTATCTTCGAAATTTTGTACGTATCTTGCCACATCATGTCTGCTAAAGCAGCAGTAAGATGTGTGGCGTGTAATGGACAATTGTGACTTGCGGTAATCCATGGAACCATTCCAATATGATCTAAATGAGCATGAGTGATTATGGCTGCATCTATCGGTGGNGATTCTTGTGGGTATGTCGGTGGATCACCAGGAGATAATCCATAATCGATTAAAATCCGAGTTTGTGTATTGTCCTCAATAACACATGCTACATTACCTACCTCCTTTGCACCACCAAGAAAATGAAAACGAATTCCATCTTCTATTTTTTCTGAAGAATAAGATGTTGTCCGNCCAGGAGTATAGAATACCATCAANTTCAGATATTTGTNANGAGTACTTGAAACACGTTATGATTTGATTGNGGAACCCCTTTGATTCCAGTGGAAAGAATAAATTTCGATATAACTTGTTTTAGTTTGTAAAACTCCATACTCAACAATAATAAATCTCAGTTGTTATAATTAGATTGTACATTGATTTTTTTAGNAATATTTTGCATTGATTTCTACTGGATTTTGAAAAAATTTTCTCCATTGGAAATCAGGGGGAGAGGGAATTTCAGACAAATTAATTCATTTTTCATATTTTTACCATCAACTTGATTCCATATCATTTCTTCGATCAATCATGGGGAGGATAGATAATCATATCTTCCATGTAGACGAAGAGCGTTGTTTTGGGTGCGCTGCATGTATTGCTTTATGTCCTGTCAATGCTCTTTTTCTTGACGACAAACTAGCTGTTGTGGAAGAATTGGAATGTACTCATTGTGAACATTGTATTCCTCTGTGTCCAGTACACGCATTATCAATTATTGAAATGGTGACTCCATGATATTTGATCATGTATTTCCTAATTCAGACATTATTTCTTTAATTTCTGCCAGGCTAATTCAGCTTTCTACTAATGATTCTATTTTGTTATTACATCCATCTGCAGAAATTGGAATGCCGACTAATTCTTGTGGTTTGTTCTCTTCTGTTGAAATTTTTAATCAATTACAAATAGAACCTCTACCCAATTCATTGAACATATCATCATCATCATTACGTTCAGAATGGTTTGAGAAGCATTTAGCTATTGTTTTGGCTAACAATGGGGCTAAAATTTCGACTCGTGCTAAATTTATTCAAACATCTTCGAACACTGGAGAAATTAGAGGATCTACATCATTAAAGGGAGAAATTTCATTCAATTTTCTACACAATATAAGTATACCAGAATCCAACTCACATCAATGGTATTGCTATATTCATTCAGATTCCCCACCACCTGAGATTTCTATTTTTTCTAGAAGATATGATGCATCATTTGAGTCATGGTCAATGACACCAATTACAATTCCCAACGTCTTTGAAAAAAAAGTTGGTATAGGAACTACCAATTCTCCAAACACAATTGATATGAATTTGGAGATAGCTAAAAATTACTTAGATAGTAGTTTAGGACTCAATTAATCCATCATCTCCATATGCTTCTTTTCATTGGGAGACACATGGTCCTTAATGACAACATATCTGTTTTACAGCATCTCAGATCATCATCGCATCCTGGCCATATATTGGTAATTGATCCAGATGATCAAACACCCGAAATGGCAGCTAAGAGATCTATAGCTTGTGTTTTGGCAGGCACCAGATGCATCTTAGTTGGGGGGTCCACAGCTGTTGATGGTACTCCAGTTCATGATACGGTAGTTGCTATTCAAGAATCATTGGAATTATGTAAATGGAATGCGACACAAGATTCGGAAGCGTCTGAAGACGATTGGAATATTCCAGTTTTATTATTTCCAGCAGGGGCTAGAGCACTTTCTCCCGCTGCTGATGGTATTACGTTCATGACTCTCATGAATAGTAGAAATCTTCAGTTCGTGATGGGTGAACAAGTATTGGGGGGAACAATCGTTCAGAAGATGAATATTGAACCTATTCCAATGGGATATATTGTGTTTGCACCAGGAGGTAAAGTTGGAGAAGTTGGAGAAGCCGATCTAATTTTACCTGATCAAAAAGAAAGATGTGTAAATTACGTTGCTGCTGCAGAATGTTTTGGATTTCCATTAATTTACCTTGAAGCTGGAAGTGGCGCATCATCACCAGTTCCACCAGAAATGATTTCTGCAGCTAAAAAGGTAGCACCAAATTCAATGATTGTTGTTGGTGGTGGCATGCACAATGGAAAATTAGCACAACAATCAGTTAATGCGGGCGCAGATTGGATTGTTACAGGAAATCTTACTGAAGAATTTGATGATGCTGCTGAACTTGAGAAAGTAATGAGGGAATATATTCAAACAATGCGTTCATAGCAATATCAAATTTTTCTGTTTAAGAACCTTATTTTTACAGATACGGGATTTAAGGAAAAAGAGTCAACATCTAAGTGAAACGGTTCACATTCAGCATATAGGCCGGCAATATCAAGATCAAAAAGACCGTCAATTACAGGTGTTAACTTTGCACTTGATTTAGCCCAAAGACTGACTACTCCTCTTGCTTTTTTTCGTTGATGATTTAGTAGCATTGCTGCAATTTGAATAATTCCCTGTACCCCATCAATCAATTCTTTACTCGCATTTCCCTTCAGGGATATCCATAGTGCTTCCCAATCTTCATGTGCATGCCAAAATCTCCCTTCATTGAAGTGTTCAATGCCAATATCCAACCAATCTGATTGTTGTTTCGTCAACATCTTCTTCTCCTATTTACGCAATGGTGGTGCCCAATCTTTGAATTCATACCATGCAGCCTTGGTCCCAGACCCCGCTTCTTCGTATTCAATAACTCGATCAACCAACCAAATCATCCATTCTAAATCCTTGTTAGTAGGATCCTCTCGAATAGGATCCAAATAGAATTCAAACGCATAGTAACTTTTGAGTAAAACACCAGAGAAGAGGTCGTAGAACACATGGAAATCCATATCCCCCCGATGAATTAACACACCAATACTTTCCCATGTTGTTAACAATGTCATTACTTTTGGCCAATCATCTCCAAAGTGTTCTCGTAAATTCATGTAATTTTTCTCGTCATCCCCATACTCAAATTTTTTTGGATCGAATTTGATGTTCATGATCGATGTAAGTCCGACAACAAAATCTTCACTTTGAAAATTTGCTGCTAGACTCATTGCGGTTGTACTATCTCTTGAACGCCTTAATTCTCGAATTTGATACCAAGAATAAATTGCAGCACCTAAAATGGTCACCAGACCAAATACCTCTGCCCAAGCGGCTGCAATTTCTAAATCCATCAAATATCACCAAAGAAAGACATACTAAAATCTAAATCTTGAATTCCATCACCAAATTCAACTCTTTCTTCTTCATTCATATCCCCACATTCAACTGAATAATCGAGAACAGACAATACAGCTTCTGGATGAAATTGTACTGTTTTTATTTCCCTCGTTGGATGTACACAGGCAACAATATCACAATGTTCTGAAGAAGCAATTACTTCCATTTCACCAGAATCAATTACATGATCTTGGTGTGAAAATAATTGATTCACAACCCTTGTATCATTGTAATTTACAAACATCATACTTTCCGTTTTTTCTTCTGCTCGAATAACTTCACCTCCCAATACTTTGCAGATGATTTGGTGTCCAAAACAAATCCCATACAGTGGAACTTTACATTCTTTGATTAATCTCGCAACCCTGTCCATCCAAGGTTCCCACATTGAAACATTTCGTCTGCTTCCAGTGATTACTACAACATCGTATTCATTTGGTTCATCAATACGGGTCCCAAATCCATAATCAATCGGATTTTCTATATGTGGTGCCCACAATAAAATTTCATAATCAGGAAAATGTTTGACAATCTCTTCAACCCCCTTTTTTCCAAAGGCTTCTCGTTCTGCCAATAAATCAACTATCAATAGAACCGTCATTTCAATCACCTAACGAAGAGAAACCTACATGGTATAGTAAAATTCGATCCAAATAAATTCTAGAATTCCTAATCCAAGTGGAATACCAAATACAGATAATAGTAGAATCACCAAAAGTTCACCGATAGTCCATTTTTTATTATCATTATCTTTTCTCCAATTACGAGTTTCCTGGAATCCAATACCTAAGAAAACGACACCAATCACTAATGCTAATACTCCTATCAAACAACAAAACTCATTTAATGTAGAAAACATGAAGATTGAACTGAAAAACAGAACAAAACCAATTACGAGCGAGGCCCTTCCAGGATTACCACTTGTCTTTTCCTCTGTTTGTATTGGTATTATAGGAGCATCTGTCAAAATTATTGCTTTTGGCTCTTCTTCCATATTTGTTTTTAATTTCAATTATTATTCAAATTATTCCCGAATATAGTTCAACCAAAAAGAATCCTCAATGCTTCCTTATACCAACCCTTTGATACAGCAATAAAGAACGCAATTAAGAAGAAGATGATACAGCATGAATTGAATAGAATTTCTTCCATTCTCTTACCTTATCACTCATCAATATCTCTTAGAGCAGGCGGAGCACTTCCCCCAGGAGAAGGGACATCTCCTTCAGGACCATCAATCGGCTCTAGGCCAGTAGGGAGTCCAGCAGCCTCTCTTCTTGCTTGTACTTGCTCATGAGCTCGAACCACATTCAACGAATCTCTGAAAGCTTTATTCACAACTTCTCTCGTACTTTCTGAACGTCTTAAAGCACCCATTTCTCCTACCAGTCGGTCATGACTTTCCTCCAAAGCCTTCAATTCTGCAGTACGATCTGAGAGACCCGCTTCAATGTCTTGCATAGTTAGTTGAAGTTGAGCAATTCTTTCATCTCTGTCGAATACCTCCCGATGCAATCTTCTCTCTCTTCTTCTGAGAGCTTCATATTCTCTATTTCGATCTACTAATCGCCTCTTCAATTCTTCAATCTGTTCGGTTAGATATTCATGTTCAGCAGATACACTACGGGGGCCGGACATTACTCGTTGCAATTGCTCTTCTAATTCGCGAATGCGATCATCTCTAATCTCTAAATGATTCCTAACTTGCTCAACAAGATCTCTCAATCGATCTCTTTCTTCCATCACCGAATCCTTTTCAATTTTCTCACTTTCGAGTTCTTTATGTGCTCCCTCTAACTCTTGATTTAACGTTCTGACTTCTTCGGCAGTTACAGATGTTAATCCCGCTTCTGCTGCCTTTTCTAAAGCATCCACTAATGTTGCCACCTTTGCTTCCATTTCTACCAACAATGCAGTTTTCTCTTCTAATTCAGCAGACATTAGAGAATTATCTCTTTCAAGTGAATCAACTTTCATTGCGCCACTACTAACNGAAATTTCCTCTATTTCAGCACGACCATCATCTACCAATCTTTCAAGATGAATAATTTGTGCTTCCCTATCTCTCAAGTCTTCTTCTAATCGTATTAATCGTGCACGATCTGGTGAACCGATATCCTCTCTTTCTCTCAGATCTAATTCCAAAACCCGATTTTGCTGTCTTAAACCCGCAACTTCTTCATTGATGATTGACAGGTCTTCCCACGCACTCAAAACTTCTTGTATTAATTGGTCAGGAGCATAGCTATTCAACATATTAGCCAATGCTTCTCTATCGGCTCCACCGGGCATAGGGGCATCTTGGGTAGTCATGTCAACAGGTAGCATCGTTGAAACCGCATTCTTGAACCTTCGGTGTGTGTTGGCCCCTTGGAGGCCTAATTTCACCCTCTAAACGAAAAGCCATCATTCGATTGCTGTGTACATTTCATCTGGCATTGCAGAAGCTAGTTTTAACGCTCCATCTGCAACTCTAACCACTGGATCTTCTGCGCACCACACAGTTACGTCACCGATATCTGCTAATTGCTGAGCAACACGATCCGCCAGTCCTTCAATTAAAGACCCACCACCGGCGAGAATAATGTTGTTTCGAAGAGCGGATTGGTATTCTGGATCAGCACCTGCAACAATCTTCTTCAATCCCTCAACAAGATGAGGAACTAAATCATTACATGCAATACGTATCAAATCACCGATATCGACATGTTGTTTTTTGCCTTCAACAGACAGGTCTACCATGAATTCATTTCCAGAATCGCCTACATGGGACCCCTCTTCCTTCCATCTTCGAACCATTGATTGAGTTAGTTGTGCACCAGCATATTTCTTCTGAATGAGTTCCATTAATCGGTGATCGAGCCAGTCACCCGCTTCTTCGATGGTTAATTGATCATCATCTGTTGGAAATGTTCCGTAAATACGAGCAATATCAGTGGTACCTGCTCCAATATCTACAACAATACTACCAGCAATCTGATCTANCCCAAATGCAACTGCAAATGGCTCAGAGACAACCATAATTCCATTCACNAGACCTCTTAGAATAGAGACCAAGTTTGTCTTATCTGTGAAACTAATGTGAGATGGACTACAAATTACTCCCAGAACTTCATCGAATTCTTCTGGATCACAGTTTTCAATTAAGTGAGTCACNAACGCNTTTGCAGCGCTCAAATTATCTTCATCATCTTGTGCAACACCGTGTTCTAAAGGACGGAATAAGTTACAAGCTAATCTATGCTTGATAGCTTCTGCACCGAACACAACATCTCTACCCAAGAAATTGCGTGCTACGGGGTCCTTTGGGCGCCCTACAACTGTCTCAATTGTTGTTTGTACGCCTTCTGAAGACATTACAGTCGATTGGTATGTTCCTAAGTCTATTCCGATATACAGTCTTTCGCTCATTTGAATCATCTCCGGTTTAACATTTGAAACGCACTCAGTCAATGGGTATGAATGTTCCACTCACCGAATATTAGAAAAAAGTAAAAAATTATTCCAATTTTTCCTCAGGAATTGACATCTGCTCATCGATTTCTCTTTTCTTTTTCCTTTTATCCAATGAATACGAAGCAACAGCCACTCCCATCACTAAAATCAGAATCATAGCAAAGCAAACAACACCATAATTCCAGAATAACTTACTATCCAAATACCAAGCCTTGCCTTCATCATCTGTTTTATCATATATCTCGCTTTTATCTCCCTCCCATTCCCCTTTTTCAAATACCGGGGCAGAGATATTGGTAACGTTAGAACCGAGTAAACTATCATTCTCTTCTGATGCATTTTGGCAACATAATTCATCACTATTGAAAACAGGATCAATCCTAACCTCCTTGACACCACTTACAGCCAGAGCAAAACCAANCTTATCTCCATCATTTCCAAGCATGTCTGTGTAATTTCCAATCCCAACGTGTTTTGCACTAACTTTGACAGACACCCATTCAACCCCATTCAATTTGTCCATATTAATTCTCAAAGCTTCAGTTCCNTCAAGAGAATCATTTGTTTCAAATTGTGTTCCATTAGGTAAGGTTACAACAATATTCAAATCATCCGAAAATTGTCCAAACGGTCGCTGATCGAACGAAAGAAATACTTCTAAATCACTGTTATTTTTTAATGTAAAATTCCAATCAATACTTTCTCCATCTTTTAGAAATGGACCTACAGCCCCACTTCCATTCCACATTTTCTTTTCTACTGATTCAAATGGTCTTGATCCATTAATTTCCAACCAATCTTCAACCATCTCTAATCTTTGGCTTTCATTCATTTGATATGAATCATGAATCCAAACATCTCCTTGACCTATATTGTTTAGATTTGGTCTACCCCACCCTTGCATAGCATTGGGAGCAGCACCGACATATTCNCCTCCTTGCTCACCCCCTTCTAGTGATTGTGCAGACATGGCTAACAATACTCTTAATTGTGAACCAGAAGGGGTAAAATTCCCATTTTGAATGAAATAACCTTCTTGCACCATCTGTTGAATTATTGCAGTTATCCCCGCTCCCAATGCTGTTGAACTACTTGTCCCTGTACTACTTCTCATGTCACTGTTGAATGAAGATAAATTTCCATCAGCAGCGGCCGACACAATTCCAACTGCAGGTGCGACAATGAAATTACCACGCAATCCTTCTTCTGTTGGACCATGAGAAGAACCAGCAAAAAGATCAGTTCCATTATCCTTCATTGTTCCCCCAACAGAGACGATGTTCCTTGCATTGGCCGGCTCGTACAATTTGTTTGGATTATTTCCAGGAGCAATAAATGCTAGAGACCAAGGCACTTCACGATGCCATGCATCTAGAAGAAAACTTCGAGAAGTATATGCTTCAGTAACATCTCCCCAACTGTATGAGTGAATAACTGCTCCATATGACAGATCTTCGGCCAATAACCAATCCATTTCAGGCTCATTCCATCCTGATTCATTTACAACATCTTGGAAAATTAATTGAGAACTATTTGCAATTCCTCTNCCCTCTATTCCATTAAACAGGTCGCAAATTAAAGCCCCNGCTAAATGTGTCCCATGTCTAAAATCTTCATGTCCCGGATGATCACCATCATCAATTGAAGTGTTTACTCTGATCAATTTGCGATGATTTATTCCTATTTCGCCGATTGCAGTTTGATTTTGTCGAAAACACTCATGGTCTAATTCAATTCCTGAATCGGCCATTCCTACAATAACTCCATTCCCATTGAAAGAATCTGATTCATAATAAGAACCATTACTCGTCCCTAGCATAATCTCTGCAGCAACATTACTCCTACTTTCAGTTTTTAATTTCGGCTCAACCCACCAAATACCAGGTATTGAATCAAATAGTCTGGGTTCAACACCAGTAATTTCGAACGATGTCGGATAAGCACTCATATTCCCAGCTAAATTTAGATTTTGAAACTCAAATAAATTCAAAATATCCCACTGAGCATTGGAAGGTAATCTAGGCTCTAAAATGACACGATAAGTATCAGCAATTTGCCCTCGTAGAACGATTTCGTCAGTCAATTGAAAGTCTCCAAAAGTACCCCAAACAATTACCTCTGTTTCAGAAATTTGCCTTAATGGTTCCAATCCTAAGTTTCGTAATTCTCTCCATTCTTCAACTGTCCATCCATCACTCTCAACAATAACCCATTCACTTTCAGCCAACGGGACGTGAGGAATTGGCCAGGCACTAGATAATGGTGCAATGAAAAGCACCACTAAAAATAGGGCAGCACGGCGCATGACTGCACCAAACCACCATCTATCATCAACTATCCTATCGACCGTCGGTGTTTTATTTGGGTCACTGGTCGCGTGGCCGATGAAGGCCTTTCGATTAACCGGAAATTACCCTGTTCGAAAGAACACTCAAGACTTCTGCATCGATCTTATTGCCACTGATGATATAGACGCAAGACATCGATTATATTCGGCTATTGGAAGTCGCCATCGTGTTCAACGCAGGCTAATCAATATAGAGGAAGTATCTGAAATTGACCCCACATCATCTACTGCAGCAGTAGTTATAGCCCACTTCCGTGATACTCACGATTTTTCTTCGAGAGATGAAGAAGAATAATTCATTCACTCATCCACTTAGTAACCAATGCTGGAACTAATTCTCCGGCTAGTCCTTGATGGAACTCATCAAACAAAATTACATTCTCTGGAGGATCTAGGTTTATTCCTATACAATGGGCACCTGTATCTTTGGCGATAGACAACAATCCTGCTGCAGGATATACATGTCCACTAGTTCCGATAGCGATGAAGACATCACATTCCCCTACAGCATCATAAATCTCATCCATTCTTAATGGCATTTCATGAAACCAAACAATATGTGGTCGCAGTCGCTCGTTTGTACATTGGACACATTTTACATATTGATCTTGTAGATGCTCATCATCCATGGCATCAATAATTTCGCCACACATTTCACAACGTAACTTACGCAACTCTCCGTGCATATGAATCAATTTTTCTGACCCAGCTCTTGAATGCAAATCATCAACATTCTGTGTAATCAATAAGAATTCATCTAAGTAACTTTCCAATGAGACTAATGCTTCATGCGCGGAGTTTGGATTAACATCCAACAATTGCCTTCGCCGACCTTGGTAAAATCTCCAAACCAAACGCGGGTCGCGTTCCCAGGCAAAAGGCGTAGCAACATCCTCAATTCTATGATTTTCCCAGACTCCATCATTGGCTCTAAATGTCCTAATCCCCGACTCTGCACTTATTCCAGCCCCAGTTAGTACAACAACTCGCATATCAGATCCTAACATCATAGTTGTCCATCCACAATTTTCCTTATTGCAGTCAATGATTCAGGGGTTTTAATTCCCAACATTTCTTGCTCATTTGCGATACACACTCCTTCAACCTTCAACCCCATTTGCAAACATCCTTTTACCATTTCATTTGGGTAACCCAATTCACCGGAGATAGTATTGTATCTTTCCTTTTTTTCTGAATATAACTTTTGATGCAACTTAACTAATATATCTTGAAGAGCATTTCTTGATGCCCAATATGAACCAACATTCGTCTCTCCTCTGGAAGGCATATTAGCACCATCCAAATGAGTCTCTAAAGACCCCGTAACATTCCCGAAATCATCTCTAATTAGTGGGGCATAAGGAGAGTCCATTACCACTGTAGCAAGTGTAAAATCAGAATTAATCTCTCTATGTACATTCAAACATCCTTGTACTGTTTCATTTCTAATCAAAGGCTGAGTACCAAATGAAACATAAACATCCTCAATATCTTCATCAAGAAATTTCAATGATTCATAAACCGCATTACCCGTTCCTAATGGTAGAGATTGTGTAATTATTTGACAATCGATGCCCTTCATTGCAAACCTATATTCTTCTTCTCTACCATTTGGTACAACAATAAGGGTTTGAGAAAAAGAGAATCCATCGCGTAGTTTCATCGCTACGAATTTTGTTGCAGGCATCCCTCCAACTTTTAACAGAGGCTTGTGGGTATGCACACCTCTCTCAATCATCCGTGTTCCTTTCCCTCCACAAAGTAAGATTGCTGCAATTCCCATGTTACTGGGGTAACCCCCGGGCTAATTTTGTTTACTAATACCCGTAGGACATGATATGGACATAGGTGAGGTAGTCTGGGCGATTACCATGGCAATTTGGACACTATTCGTAATTTATGGAACACGATTGACCTATAATTATTGGACAAACCGAGGCATGGAAGAGATGGTAGCAGTTTATTATAATCGCAAGATAGTCCATATGTTGGCTGCTGGTGTTGTTCTTTTGATCATGCCGTTTGTATTCACAGACCCACTTATTCCATTAATTGGAGGCTTTGCTCTTGGAGGATTTACCGCTTTTATGCATCAATCAGGGCGTAGAATGTATTGGATGCAGAATCCCGAGAACATGAACGATTCCTCATTTGCCTTCATGCTTGGAATATCTGTTTACTTGTTATGGGTACTTTTTGACGATCCATGGTTAGCGGTACTCCCTTCCCTTTTCATGGCATTTGGTGATGGGGTAACAGGAATTGTTCGAAACAAAATGTTCTCAAGAAGAACAAAAAGTGCTTGGGGCAACGTTGCTATGGCTTTAGTTTGCCTCCCAATGGGTTGGTTTATTGGAATGGAATCCATTACTGCGATCCCTATGTGGGGTCTTTTGAGTGGGGCTCTCGCATCATTTGTAGAAAGATATGAATTTGGACCGATAGATGACAATGTATTGATTGCTACTGCATCAACAATTTTGTTGATTATTGGTGCAACCTTCGGACCCTTAGTTTGATGAATATCAACGACGGTTTGATGCGTAGGCATATGTTCGGAAGTTCATGGTTGACCGAGAAGAGCTGCAACGCTTGGCTCGAATGGTAGATCTAAATCGGCAGAAAATGGAACGTATCGAACAACAACTTACCAAATTAGAAGCAATTCACCAAGAGCAAAGCCATGTTGTAAGGGCAGTACGAGCAATTCCCAAAGAGGGAGCAGAAAACATCCTGGTTCCTCTGGGTAGCGGCGTTCAATTGGTAGTTGATGTACAATCAGATGCTGGAGCTGTTGTTGATATTGGAACTGCAATACAAGCTGAGATGACTCGACACGAGGCTGCTGACTTAATTGAAAAGCGACAAAATGAGATTTCAGAATTAATTGAATCATTAAAACAAGAATTCGATTCATCCGAAGAAACTGTTCGCTCCTTAGCGGCTACATTCAATGAAGGAGTCGCAGTTTTAGAGAATGAAACACCACCTTCTGAAGAAAGATCTACGTCTGTGGAGGAGCCAGAACCAACCATCGAAGATAAACCCCGCAATCGTAGACGAAGAGGTATTGGTGGAGAACTCACATTGGATGATTGAGTGATTATATGGGTCTGTTCGATATATTCCGTTCCAAGGTAAAAGACTTGGGTGATTCACTTGATGAGAATGAATTAACCGCAGAAGAAGGGACAGAAGAGGCACAGAAAGCACTTGAAACCAAAATCGAACACGAATTAAAAGAAACCGCTGAAGACGAATGGGACAATATCGAAGAAATCATTCCAACCCAAGAACCCGTTGAAGATGAATGGGACGATTTCGACGATGAAGACAACAATTCTCCCTTTGAAGAAAATACAACCAAGAAATCAGTCCAACCTAAGAGAAAGCAACCTACAGAAACCCGTCCAGTAGGTAGCAAAGTAGACTTACACATTTTACGTTCCACAACAGGACGTCAATTGGTGTCGATTAAAAACACCCCACGCGGCTCAATAGGTAGTAGTAGTATAGATTTGGAAAGCGGTGCTAAATTAGAGATAGATCTTGGTGGAGGCGTCGTAGAAACAGGTGGGAGAGTAATCAAAGATTCAACAGCATTAGATACAATGTTAGAAGAAATGGAAATGATTCTACTAGAAGCAGATATGGGTATTAATGCAATCGAATTTGTATTGAGTTTGTTGAAAGCTGAATTAGTCGGCAGCCGTTTACGTAAAGGAGCAGATTTATCAAAAGTCCTTGAGGCAAGTTTGAAACGAGCTTTACGATCTTTGTTACGTTCTGGTTATTGGGACCTCGACGAAACAATTCGAAAATTGTCAATAGAGGATGATGGACCAGTCATCTTGATGGTGGTTGGTGTAAATGGTGTTGGGAAAACAACGAGTGTAGCTAAGATGGCACACAGGTTTACTCAAGAAGGACACGAAGTAGTTTTAGCAGCTGCAGATACATTTCGTGCGGGGGCTATAGATCAATTACAAACCCACGCAGATCGATTAGGAGTTCGTTGTGTTAGTAGCCAAAGAGGAGGAGATCCAGCAGCAATCGCACGAGATGCCATAGAATCTGCTCGTGCCAGAAATGCTGATGTCGTGATTGTTGATACTGCAGGTAGGATGCAGAATAAACGTAACCTAATGGAGGAACTGCGGAAGGTTCACCGTATCGCTCAACCACATCTTGTTTTATTTGTTGCAGATGCATTGGCTGGTAATGATGCAATTGAACAAGCAATTGTTTTCCAAGAAATGTTGGATTTTGATGGCTTTTTNCTTTGCAAATTAGATACTGCAAAAGGTGGTGCAGCACTTTCTATTGCCCANGTTACTGGTAGGCCAATTGTAATGGTGGGAGTTGGACAAGAATATATTGATCTGCATCCATTCGATCCAGATTGGTTACTTGAGGAGATGTTTCAATGAATAGCCCAACAGATATGTTTTCAGATCAATATTCCGAACGACTTTTCTCAGTAATTCAAATGTTACAGCGTTCTGCATTGATGAATATGGGGGCAATTCCTGATTATGAAGGAATGATCCATTTTAATCTCGGAGAGGCAAAAGCAGCAATTGATGCAGTAGAAGCAATACAAGAAAAAACATCGGGGAACCTTTCTGAAATGGAAGACACAATTCTCAAAGGAACCCTCTCGGAACTTAGGATGATTTTCGTTAAAGCACCGGAACAACAGAAATTAATAGAGGCTGAGATGGCTAGACAAGAGGAACTAAAGAAGACTTATACAGACCCTTCTTCCGCTCCCGTAGAAGTTATCCATACTGATTCTGAAGAAGAGTAGGATCGGTATCTAAATTGAGTCTAAGATTTATCTTATTCTTCTGAATCATCGTCCTTTATCACTCTATTAGAGTCCAGGGAGTCTTTGTATAATTGTTCTATGTGGTCTAATCGTTCTTGTTCAATTCCGTATGCATCTGCCAAATTAGCCAGTAATTTTCTTTCCCTTGAATTAATTGTATTATCTTCTATTGCCTCTTTAAATGCCTCAAGATACTTCAATTCAGATTCAGAGTATTCAGAGGGAATTAATTTACCCGAAATCCCATCGATGAAGGTTAAGATAGGGCGTCTAGAGACAATGAAAACTCCACCAATAAGTACACCACCAAGCATCCCATATCCAACGACATTCTCCATTGCTTCACTGACAATTAGAAAGGACATTGCTCCAATTCCAGTAAAAATTGTATTTGTAAACGTCTTTCTAAGGTTTGAATCTATACCGAAAACAGTATCTTTTAATGTTGCATGAACAAACATCAAAGCTTCAAAACCGACTGAGACTGGCGCAATGATTAGTGTGAAATTCCATATGAAATACAATATACGATCGTATGCAGTAGGGTCTGCACCATATTGGACCCGAATACTATCTGCAAACTCAAAGAAAACTCCACCATTCAATGTTGGTAGGATAACTAAGACAAATACGAAAAATATGATTTGACCGATCACCTTTCCTAGGAAGCCAATATACAACGATCTAGATGGCAAAACTCCAACATTCGTTAAACTCTCAGTTTCTCTTTGACTTTGCTTCATTGAGGCACGAAGGAACAAAAGTCCAACTAAAGAAATAACTGGCCCTAATAGAATAATCCCCCACAATCCCATCGGCTCTTCAACAACTGCACGATCAAAAGGTCGAGAACAAGTTCCAATATCTTCTGCGTATTGTAAAACTTGTTCAGTTACTGTCCCCCACCAATTTTGAATAATTGGCTCAGTACCGGGTTGTGAGCATATAATCCATGATGCGTTGTCGAAAGTAAAACCATCTTGCGTCCGTAAAAACAACCAAAATAAAGTCCCGAGTAACGGTGCAATGTACCATACATGATTCTTCATCGTTTCTGTATTCATAAACTTCAAAATATTTACCCGGTAGTAAACAGGGAACGACAAGTAGAGTAGGATACTAACTATTTGTGCAGTCATGAAAGTTTCCATCTTTAGTGGGAATAATACATCCCACAAATCTTGCCACGGTGAAGAGTAAACAAAGAAATCAAGAGCTAGAAAGGATGCTTTAAGTCCTTCACAAACTAAGAGAATTGAAATAAATCGATTCTCCATTGAGTTAGGATTCGCACGAATTACAAGATAACCAAGCCCCCACATCCAAATCAGTATAACTATAGAAAACAATCCTACAAGATGGTAAAAACCAAACAAACTCTGCGGACTGAACGCATCAACATAGTAATCCAATACAGAGGCCATATTAGTGAGATTTCAATTTTTAATTTCAACACTTCCCCGTTTCTATACTAAGACTGTACAATTGAATAAAATCCATTTTCTATCAGATCTCAAGTAAAAAGTAGAATGAACCGCGTCCTTCATGTGGACTAGCCATCTCCTTAACATCATGACGGATGACACCACACTATCCACTCTTGTTGTGATCAACGAGAGAAACGCACACCGTCGTATCAATGATTTACTCAGAAGAAGGGGCCATGACATAGAGAATGAGCCCAACGGAGATCGTGCTGTAGATGCTTAT
>NZTS01000040.1 GCA_002697105.1 Methanobacteriota archaeon
CCACCAATTTCCTCTTGGCCCAACCAACAAAACCTTCTCGTTATTTTCCATTTGAAGTAGTTGCATAATTTGAACGGTTTCATAATGCCCTGGTAATAGTGCCCCCCTTTCATCAGCGTATTTCCACCAAGGTAGTGTCAACGCTGATGCTGCTAATCCAGGTATTCCCAATCCACTAGGTAATGGCCAAAGAGCAAGACTTCGATTTGATGCTAACATTGCATCTCGCACATTATCGTCAATTAGTACACCATTTTCTTCCAGTCGTTCGATTACAATTTTTTCTGATGGGAGAACAGGATATTCATTACACATAGGTAGACTCAACAAATCACAATCTGAACCATCAAATTCATCCCAATTTGAAGCCACAAACAGAATAATGTAAGCAAGGACTTGAACTACACTGGTGATATCATCCATAAATTACGTTTTTTGACACTTGTTTTTTATGCCGAATAAAAAACAATATCATCAACTGAATTGACAATAAAATCTGGAGTCCAAGAATAATTTTCAACATCTTCTTTCGTCGCTTCACCAGATAAAACAAGTACACTCACCACCCCAGAGGATCTTGCCATTTCCATATCAGTGTACAACCTATCTCCAATCATGGCAACTTTAGATGGTTCAACTCCCTCAATATCTAATCTTCCTAATATCATTTCAGGTCTTGGCTTTCCCGTAATAATTGTAGGTTGAACACCAGTTGTAAGTTCAATCATTTTCAATATTGCACCTACATCGGGCAATCCTCCATCTGGAGAAGGACAAACAATATCTGGATGAGTAGCTACTAATGGAATATTTTGATGAATTAGAGATGTAGCTTTACTCAATTTTTCATAAGTCAATTCTGTATCATAACCCAACACGACACAATCAACATCTTCTTCTAGACATTCAATCCCATTTTCAACCATCATATGCTTCATGCCTTTTGTTCCTAGACAGTAAATTTTTGTCCAATTCTTCTTTTTTAGCCATTGAATACAATCATGTGTTGAGAGTAAAACATCATCTGCACGGGCATCGATTCCCATTGAATTTAATTTCATTACATATTCATTTACTGATTTACTAGAGTTGTTCGACAAGAAAATAGTCTTAACACCATTTTCATGACATCGTTGAATGAAATCCACTGCACCTGGGATAGGTGTTCCTCCCAAATGAATCGTCCCATCTAAATCCAATAGAACTATTTTTATTCCCTCGGGAAGAGATACCATCTGCTCACTCACAAAATAATATTCTTAAATAACCACAATGGGCTATGCAGTTTCTTTTGTGCTTCTTTAGAAGCCAACGCATCCGTTAAAGCATCCTGCAGAGCTGGACGTTTTGCCGCCTTTTTCACAAACATGTTCATCAAACGCTTCCTCTTTACAATTTTTTGAATTTTGAATGAATTACTTAACTCGGGGCCCAATGCATCCCAAAGTTTCTCCATATATTCGCTTGCCATATCCTCAGGAAAACCATCAGCATGCTTAGTGGAATCAAACAAAGATACTGCCAATTTAGCGGATAACAATGCATTACCCACTCCTTCTCCACTAAATGGATCGACTAAACTCGCAGAATCTCCAACACATACTGCGCCGGCCATCGCAGTTCGTCTAGGTTGCAATTTCTGTCCTTTTCTTGGGCTTCCAAATGGAAGTTGCCACCCCTTTCCACTCCCTTTCACCATTGTAGCATTTTCAAATCGTTCTTTGAATAATGGGTGCTCATTAATGAGTTTGTGCTGCAGTTTCCGCAAGGATTTCTTGACGCCTTTCTGTTTTCTTTGTTCAGATATTACCATTCCAATTCCAACATTTACAACTCCCTTTTGTACAGGAAAAATCCACCAATATCCAGGTATTACATCGTCCACGAAATGCAATTCAATAGATCCTTCTTCTTCACCAACNCCCTTTACTCCAGTCCAATATTCTCGATATGCACCACAATAGTGTTCATTGTCTTGNAANACATCCCCATTNAGTTCTTCAACAATTTTCTTGGCTACAGGACATTTCCAACCCCCTGCTCCAATTACNAATGGAGCAGAATGAGANGATACAGATTCCCCTTCAATAACTACTCCTGTAATACGGGGNGAAGGTTCTGATTCATGAACAACTTCTATCACTTTAGTTCCCTGAACAACCTTTCCATTATTCTCAGTCACTAATTCAGTAGCTCTCTTGAACATCATATAATCAAACTGTATTCTCGGAAGTGCATAACCCGCCTCCTTTCTTTCTACATCTTCTTTAGGTAACGAGATGGTCACATTCTGCCCATTTGAACTACTAAACAACATACCAGTTACTCGAAAGTGAGGAGTCGCCTCTATCATTTCTTTGACTCCTAATTCTTTGACATGTCGAAGCGATTTTCCTCCAACGGCATCCCCACATATCTTATCTCTGGGCCAAACATCTTTTTCGATGAGTAAGACTTTGTTACCATTCATTGCAGCATATGATGCAGCAGCCGATCCCCCNGGNCCCCCACCTACGACGATGACATCAAAATTTTCACCATCTTGTGGAGCGCTGCCCGTATCGATTGGCACAGTCCAGTCCACCGCCATANTAGGTGATGAGAACATTCAGGACTTGAACGATTCCTATAGCGGAAGGTTCAATCTATTAACTACTAATCACAATNTATGTCAGTCATCAAAGTGGTTACTACTCTTCCGAGTTCGATGNAAGAATTTGAAGTAGGGGAATGGTCATATGCATTGCTTTCAGAAAAATTAGTCGGATGCATACAAATTGAAAAAATTAAATCAATGTTTTCTTGGGAGGGAAAAATCAATTCTGAAGAAGAATGGAGAATCACACTAACCACGAATTTAANTCTAATTGATCAGATTATTGAAGCAATTCATGCAACTCATCCTTATGATGTACCGCAGATCGTTTGGCATGCAGTAAATACAAATCAAGACTATAAGAATTGGATTAATGAGGTAACTACAAATGAATGAAATAGACATCTTAGTAGCATCATCATTAGGATTAGGCTTAGCAGCAGCAAGCGGCTTCCGAGTCTTTATCCCCCCATTTCTTTACGGTCTCTTNTTACGTCTAGATATGGTTCCAATTTCTATTCCAATGACGGGAATTAGTGAGTGGATGGCATCTGACATAGGACTGATTATTTTGGGGGTTGCTATGATTGTAGAAATTCTAGGGTATTATGTCCCTTGGATAGATAATTTACTCGACACAATTGCATCGCCGGCCGCAATTATTGCAGGTGTAATGATGATGTCCTCAACATTATCTGATACTCATCCAGCATTACAATGGGGTGCTTCGATAATCGCAGGAGGCGGAGTATCGGGAACAGTTCAGATTGGTACTGTCGCAACTCGAGCCGTCTCTACGGCTACCACAGGCGGCCTCGCAAATCCTATAGTTTCAACGGTTGAAGCAGGCGCTTGTATTGTATGTACTATTTTGGCAATTCTATTGCCAGTAATCGCTTTACTTCTAGTAATCATATTGGTCGGTTACTCAGGAAAGCAGGTTAACAAACGCTTCTTCAATAACTCATCGAATTCTATTGATGTTGATTGAAATACTCTGAGAATAATTCGAAATTATGTCTTGGGAATGGGATTGGAAAACAACATTAAGTCGTAAAATTGCAATCGATGAAGCAATGACTGCTTTAGTAGAATTGTCCCACGAACTTGAACAAGAATTGGGTGAGCCACCTTGGTCATTATCAAAAATATTGGTAGCTGCAATTGAGGCAGACCATGAGAACTCACAATCGGATTCAACTTCACAACTGTCAATACCTGAAATTAATTTGTTTGATTTGTTGAAATCACTTCCTAATTCTACACTTTGGCCTATGATATACACNGGCCTCTCTCATATTTTATGGTCTAAAACATGGGATATGGAGAGTAATTTAGATCCGAAGGTGTTTGATGCGTTTAAATTAAAACTCGAGAAAGAAGAAGATACAATAGATCATCATGGTTTTAAGAAATTAATAGAAATGGAGAATTCNANNAAAAAGGATGTAGTAAAAGCCNTATGCAATACAAACAGAATCTCAGAATCAACCATGAACACCATATTAGATAAAATCGAGCAAGTAGAACAGGAAGCTAATATTGTAGGTTTTGAAATTGGTATGGAAGTTCAAAAAGTCGAAAATTCTCCTAAGTTTCTGAATGGACCNGGATGGCCACCATTTGCTAAAGATGATGAAACTGCAATAATCGATAGAATAGATGAATCAGATTCGACTCTCTTCTTGAGATTCCGAGAAAACAAACTCTGGTGGATTAGTTGTGATCTGGTTNAACCAACAAATTCATCATTCAATTAATGATAATTCTAATTATTAGACACAATTCTATACGTGGATCACTTAACCCATACAATTTATTCATGTCTCTATTACCCTCCTAACAATTGGTGGGGATTATGGACGACGACAAGAAATTCTCGACCAACGCAATTCATTCAGGAACTTACCAAGCAGATGGTGCAGTCAATACTCCAGTATATCTCTCTTCTACATATCGTTTGGATGAAGAACGCTATGCTGGTTGGGCAGCCGGTGCACAACACACCCTTCTNTATGCNCGAATATCATCTGTGAATTCTGAAGCAGTTGCTAAGAAAATTGCTGCATTAGAGGGTGCTGAAGATGGTGAAATCTTCTCTAGTGGGATGAGTGCAATATCAACCACTCTCATGGGTCTACTTTCNAGAGGAGATCATGTTGTTGCATCTCCAGATGTATACGGTGGCACATATGGGTTGATGGTGGAAGATCTTCCACGTTTTGGTATAGAAGTAACTATGGCNGACATCAGAGATCCCGCTTCATACGAAGCAGCGATTCAACCGAATACGAAGATGTTGTATAGCGAATCTCTCACTAATCCAACATTGAAAGTCTGTGATTTAGAAGCAATAGCAGCGATTGCTCAACGTCACAATTTAATTTCTGTAGTCGATAATACATTTACATCACCTTGGGCAATACAACCAATCTCAATGGGTCATCATTTGGTCATTCATAGTACTACAAAATATCTGAATGGACATTCGGACCATATTGGTGGCGTAGTCGTCGGAAAGAAGGAGCTTATTTCTAAAATCTTCTCGAAGAAAATACATTTTGGAGGCTCCGCAGACCCCCATTCATGTTTCATGTTAGAACGGGGAATAAAGACACTAGGCGTTCGAATGCCAACTCATGCATCAAACGCTGCTGAATTAGCACGCAGATTATCAGATCATCCTTTGATTGAGAAAGTAATTCATCCATCCTTACCAGATCATCCTGATTTTGATGTAGCTCAGAGGATTATGCCCAAAGGAACTGGTATGCTGGCCTTTGTCATAAAGGGAGATGATCAAGACGCTATGAAATTCATGTCCCGCCTTTCAATTATTTTTGAGGCAACAAGCCTTGGTGGAGTCGAGTCGCTCATTGAAGTCCCAGCAACTTCTTCACACATGTTCGTTCCACCAGAGGTACGTTTAGAATCTGGAATTAATCCTGGTTTTATTCGATTAAGTGTTGGGCTAGAGGATGTAGAAGACCTTTGGTCAGATATTTGCGTAGCTTTAGGAGAATAGTCATATTCTGAATTATTCTTCTTCTGATTTCTTCAATCTCAGTTCACCTGAACTACGTATTCTTCCAATTTGATATATCAGAAAACCTATGGAGAACAAAATCATAAGTTCAAGCCCTAGAAACTTAGGATTGAATCCTTCAGAATCAGCCAGATTCAAAATTTCGGTTTCATTATCTGTATTATTTTCTGTTTCCGGTTCAATTATGAGTGGCTCGACGTTTACGGTTCCGACCATCCCCACACTTTCATGCGGTTCACAAACGAATTCATACGTACCATTTTCTCCAACATTGAATGTATATGAATAGTCGACGTTTCTNGAGGGCTCACCTGAATCGAATAATCCATTAGATTCTACTGCATTATGNGGAAGTAATTCCCCACTCCAGAAGAAGCGTATCGTATCTCCTTCATTCAGTGTAACTTCTGATGGCGAGAATCTGAGATTCGTACTATCGACACTGATTATTACAACCTCACTATCTTGATCTGATTGCTCTTCAGCCAGTGTTGTAGGGCTTAGTATGACAAACAATACTAAACAAAAAGGCACAAAAATAGACTTGTTCACAAATACGGGAAGAATTTCGAAGGTATTAACTGATGTATTGTTGTCAATCTTCAAAACTAGGCAATTCTGCATTATTTCCCATAGTTTTTGCCAAGGATTTCATGACTTCCGCATATTCCTTTTTACTCCCACTTCCTTCGATTAATTTGACACTCTCACCCCATAAATCATGTATCAAACGAATCCAATCACCACCTTTGTCTCTAGCTACTTCATCAAATCTCCAAGCTTCAGATTCTGCTTTATCATGTGAGGATAACCAGGCCCATCCAATAGCAGACTCATTCACATCTGACCTCTTTCGNACCATTCCAATTGTAGATCCTATTCCGTCAGCATGTGCTTTACAGATTAATTCATGAGCAAAATTAAGTGGTTTTGGTAATTCTTGATTAATCCACGGAAGAACATTCAGTCTAGCCTTAGTTTTTCGTTGTGAATCTATATTTTTCAAGAATGCATTAAATCCCTGCATTTTTTTCATTTGACTTGAATGTAATTTATCGGCATCATCTCCAGTAATAGAAAACAAATCCTCCAGAATGATATGCCCATAATCTTCCCAAAGAGCACTCAAAATATCATGGCCAGCATTCATTTCAATTCTTACTACTTCATCAGGAGATGAGAAAACCACCCCATCTTTTCGAACATGCAATCCCCCCTCCTTTCCATCAATAGCAGTTTGGATTGCACGCTTTTCCAAATCGGTCCCATCAATCGCATTAACTCCCTCTTGGATATCTTTGAACCACTGATTAGAAAGAACAAATCCTTCATCAATTGATGAGGTTACAGCCCCCTTTAATCTCCCTACCAAGTCCTTGTCAGTTATCTGAAGATCCCCCCAAGCCTCCAGAATTTCTTCGACAGCATCATCAGTGACTGATGGTAATTCATGATCTTCCGGCCATCCTTTAGGAATCCACATCCAATCAATGTGTGCAATTCTAGTTAACTTTGGAGGCAGCATTCGTAATGATAAGTGTCCTACAAACCCAGTGTCGCTAGCCGTCAACTGTGTTGAGTCAATTCCAACTACAGTTCCATCATTGAAAGTTATTCTTAACCACCCTCCTTCAGTAATTTTTGAACTCTCAATATCTTGTTTACTCAATCCTTTGGATAACCAAATTTCGTTATCTTCCTCATTATTTGATAATTTAATTGGAGCACTTCTTAATCCTGAAGTTACCCATCCTTTTGGTAATATTGGACTCACTCCTGTACATACAGTTTGATTTCTTCCTCCGAAAAACCAAAGTCCTGCTTTAGCATGCTCTCTCCAAAGAAGTAAACGTAATGGGATTGCATGTAAATTTTGTACTGAAGCAAGATCAGAAGGTGCTGCTAATCCTCTCCGCAAGTAAGAGTGCCTTCCATATGCTGGATTATCAAAAATTGAAACGGTATCAAAGTCTTCTTCGTGAGCAGCAGCCAATGAACCTGCTAAGGCCCTGGCCTGCGCATCTCCTCTCCGCTTACTCATTCTTTTTTGCAACCATTTCCGATTATTTCGTTTGTTGATTACTTTCTCCATTTCTCGAATAGTTTTCTTCAGAGGGTCTCTTCTAGGAAAATCACCGTCTTCATGTCTGGTAGGTATTACTCTTTCTGGCTCTTCTAGTAGACCATCAAGATTCTTTCTGAGCCTCTTTTGAATTGTTTCTGAAGCCTTTTTGATACCTTTCATTTTGAGTCTACGTCGTTTATCTTCGCCCGGAAATCGAACTTGCGCCGGGCCTTTCATTATTCTTCGCACCCCCCTCTATTGTTTCAGACCTGTGATGGAGTTCCCTGTTCACTCCTTCGTCCAACGCTGTAATGCCGTAATTTCAACCTCACTCAGTTCTGCTGGAATTACTAGACAATGCAATCCACCTTTCGCAGCATTATTTAATTCTGAAACAGAAAGATATCGAATTCTTTGCATCTTAGTTCCCATATCACTACAGAGTACAACCATCAGTGAAGAAATCTCATTACAAATTTTTGTTACTGAATCGACCTTCATCTTATCATACACTGTATCAGTTGGCATTTCTTCGGAATACAATAGTAATTTTTCTGCCATTGATAGTAGGGATTCTACGGCATCTTTAGGTTGCATAGGGCGTTGATCACCAGTACCAGCTCCAGTCGGATCTAGGTCAAGGAATACAAGGGTGTGCAAACCTAGAGCATGATTCATGCCAATTACTTCCAGTGGCGAGGTCGCAACCCATCCCCCTTCATACGAATATGTCAGTGTTGTTTGTCTCCCGAACTTGTAATTCGAAAGCCCAATTGCTCCTGAGACAATACTTGTAATCGAGATACCATGAATTACAGTACAGGGAATTCCAACTTCAGCAGCTTGTAGTTGTAAGTCGACATGAGTAGTTGCTTGAAGCGGGTCACCTACGACCAACAATGCAACAGAGGAAGTTGTTGCCAATTCCAAGAGCTCGTCAGGCCTCTCTACTTCAGGGCGCATAATTTTCTCAATAGGCCCAATTCTGTCTTCAAGCTCAGAGAGATCATCTTGTGACCATAGTGCAGTATATGCTTCATATCGCCGGTGATCAGCATCCCTTGCTGCACTAATTGCTCCTTCAGTCATATTGGAAACCCCCCCCGGTCCAATACCTATTAGGAATAATCCGTTAGAATCCATGCAATTCTCTCCGTCACCGTCAAATCAGTACCCTTACTGGTTAAGATGGGTTACATGCGTCATTTGAGCGTACCGACTGATAGGGCCCAAGACATTATTGAGATAATTCGAGGATATGATTGGCAATCCTCAGAATATCGCATACACCAGATTGAACAAGATAAGATTGTAATTCCTTTAAGCGCAGAAGTTCCCGATACCCTTCCAGAAAACATAATTGGAGATATTGTATTCATCGATCCAATTCCAAATCCCCAAAATCATGGCTCATGGAAAGAAATTTTTGAGAAAGAGATAGGTCACGAAATGGTTTCAAAATTAGATGATAGACTGTCAAGAGGACACGAAATTATTGGAGATATAATGATTCAGCCCGCTCATCGATTCGATGATGGTAGACCAGATTATGTTGATGTATTAGTTCGGGCAAAAATGAAAACTCACCCTAGAATTCGATTAACTCTTTTTGATTATGGAGTAAAGGGTAAGTTTCGAGTACGAGATTTAGAGGTCGCGGCAGTAAGATTGGACGGGATTGTTCAAGGAGATGAATTACAAGAGATTCCTGCTGAATTGTTGAGTTCAGAAACAACCATCAAAGAGTCTGGATTACACATTCATCTTGACCCTAGAGAGGTATATTATTCTGGGAAGTTAGAAAATGAACGTTTAGAAACAACTAGAAAACTTTTAGATTTTAGAGATGAAATAAACAGACCATTAGCGATTTGTGACTTATACTGTGGAGTCGGCCCTAATTTAGTACACCTTTTTCCCCACCATGGATTAACTGGACCAATTTTAGCTAATGATTTGAATCCAGCTTGTATACCATATTTGTTTAGAAATCTACCTCCATTGAAATCTTTATCATTTTTAGAAATCAATGGAATCCTCCAAGTTACCGAAGACATCCAAATAGCAAATATGGATGCTTTAGAATTGGCTTCGGATAGAAATCAACACGGTCGTTGGGATGTATTATTTGTCAATTTACCTCATGATTCATTGGAACATCTCCCTCACCTAATTCCTTTATTGAGAAAAGACACCCCGTCAATTATTCGAGGTTGGAGTATATTACCCACTAGTGAATTATCAACATTATCAGATAGATTGTNTTCGATTTTACAAAACAGGTCTTCTCATTCAGATATTTCTTTCAAAGTAAGAAAACAATATGGGGCCACCAAATCGATGGTTGGATTTTGGATTAGAATACAACCTGAATGAGACAAATTTTCAATGATAAATGGCGCCCCGACCGGGATTTGAACCCGGGTCGCAGCCTCGACAGGGCTGCATGATAGGCCACTACACCATCGGGGCAGGGATTATCCCCAAGGCCAACCTGTATATAATCGGCTTGCTACATTAGAAACTTGATGGACGACGAAACTCACCCCTCCACCCCCCCACAAACACGCCCAACATCTCGCAATCGTGCTCGACCTTCAATGGGTGGCTCAGGCTTATTTGGGACCCCAAAACCATCACCTAGTAACAATACAATAACCCCTGAAGAATTAGAATTCACAGACATGATACAACAAGCATCCTCCCAACCTCCAACAAGTCACGAACCATCCATGGAACAAGATGTTCATATGTTAGATGAGAGTAATTTTCATTCATTATTCAATAAAATTGGAACTAGAATTCATTTAGATGCCCTAATTCGTTCTAACGGTGGAGTGGTAGCGCAACTAGATCCTGTTACTCCAGGCATTGTTCACATGAGTAAAAACGAAACCATTCTATCTGAACTAACTCCATCAGACATAATATCTGCTAATTTAGGAATGAATGCATCTGAGGA
>NZTS01000005.1 GCA_002697105.1 Methanobacteriota archaeon
TAGATCAGAAATCAAATCTAGATTAGAAGAATTAATTGGAATGGAACAAACAAGTAGTGAAATGATTCGATGCTTTCCTGAAGATAGAAATTTAGAATCTACTTTGGTTAATAGGATTGCAATTTGCACTGGTGCGGCTGGTGGAGCAATAGTCGAGGCCAGAGATTCAGCTGCAGATCTTCTGATTAGCGGAGAAGGTCCTGCTCATGCTGCAATTCTTGCTCATGAATCGGGAGTTGGCTTACTATTAGGGGGACATCATGCNACCGAAACGGTTGGACCAAAGGCATTGGCAGAATGGTTAACTAGTGAATCTTTGAACAATAATTGGGGNCTTAAATCTACATTTATTTCNTCACCTATCGGATTGTAATTATTGNATTTTCAACCCTAAGACTGATGTGTTGAATGCTCAAGGCATCGACATGGGAGAGGGGATAGATTACGCCAGTTCGGGCGTAGATATTGACCTGGAAGGTCATGCAGTCTCTTCTCTTATTGGAGCATTAGGCAGTGCTGTTAGGCTTCCTGGAACAGTTGGAGCACCAGTAGATCTTCCAGGTGGCTTTGGAGGACTTATTGAATTTGGAGATAATTATCTTGCGTTAGCTACTGATGGAGTCGGTTCAAAATTATCGATTGCTACGAANTTAAAGCAATGGNCTGGAGTTGGNATAGATTGTATGGCAATGAATGTCAATGATTTGTTATGCGTAGGNGCNGAACCAATTGCCTTTGTCGATTATATCGCAGTTCCAAAACCAGATCCAGATACTCATGCATCAATAGGAGCAAGTTTAGCAGAGGCATGTAAGAGAGCCCGTGTCACACTTGCGGGAGGTGAAACCGCTAGTCTTCCAGGTATAGTTACAGAATTAGATTTGTCAGGAACAGCACTTGGATGGTTATCTAAAGGAAGTGAAATNACGGGAGCNAATCTCAAGGAGGGAGATATTCTAATTGGACTTCCATCTTCTGGCGTTCATTCAAATGGCTATTCTTTAGTTAGAAAGGTGATGGAAGTTTCAGGAAATTCTTGGAGNGATCCATGGCCATTATCAATAGATGAAGAAAGAATAGAACGCTTCAACANAGGTCCGATTACCTTTGGTGAAGTATTNNTGAATCCAACGAGAATTTANGTTGATCCTGTAATTGATTTGATTCAAGATGGACCCTGTTCNTCCGATAATATTCATGCCATTTGCCACATTACNGGAGGCGGNTTGTCAAATCTTCTTCGTCTTCATGATTCATTAGGGTGGCATATTCATTCTCCTTTGCCTATATTATCTGAATTTCAATGGATTCAAGAAGCAGGNAATATCGATAGACGTGAAATGTTNCGTACTTTCAATATGGGTTGTGGAATGATTATNGCNGTNGATNCTNATGTTGCTCAAGAAGTGTCAACTTGGCTCAGTGAAAAGTTAGAAGGAAGTGCAATAATTGGTGAAGTAGTATCCAATGGACATAAGGTAACTCATCAAGAATCGGAAGTTTACTTTGACCACTATTGATTTTCTTCGATTGAAATACACTGAAATTTCATTCATATTATGCTTCCATGTAATTTGTGTAGAAGTTTAACGGAAGAATGTGACTTGTCTGGCGGCGTATGTTCTGTTTGTTCACCATGGTGGCCATCTGTAAAATCCAAAGTTGAATTAACTCCTGCTTGGCAAAAAGATGCTGAAGAGTGTAAATTAGCTGATGATATAATGAAATGGATAGAAGATAATAATGTTCAACCAGATGATGAAGGATGGGCAGAAGTTCTTTCAAAAATTATGGAAGATGTAGATCCTTCTGAATTACTTGATGTATGGAATGATTCTACAATTTCATTGATTTTGAAAGATATCAAGAATGTAATAGTTCCAGAGTTACCTTTGTTTCAACGAGGTATTTATCGAATTCAAACACCTCATCGACTCTCTTCTGATCTTAGATTTGGTAAAATCATGGATACCGAAGTTCTCTATGACGATGGTGTTCTAAGGATTGACGGACATAAAATTGCATATGGACCTGGGAATTTACTAATGCGCTTTCTTCTTGAGAAACGTAATGATCCAGGGGGTAGATTTTCCAGAGTAATGCAACAATTACTTGGATTAAGTGCAAAAGATCTGAGTCAAAGGGATAGATTGCCTGAAGCAAGTTCAAATCATAAGTGGGAAGGTGGATTTCGTCTAGCTGGTTCTGTAAGACCATTTTTGTTAGGTTCTGAATACAATTTACCGGATCCACCTTTTGATTGGAGTCCAGAAGGTTTTGACCTAATTGTGTTGGATAACGAAAGAAATAGACATAGAATGCCTTTACCAAAATCAAGTAGAGCAATTGAAACCTTTACTGCTGTTTGGAATGGAAGAGATGGTTCACGGTTAGCTAAACTATTACGAGGAATTTCATTTCGCTGGGCAATCAATTCAGGAGTCATACAAAGTGACAGTGTAGCTAATCCAACTGAACGATCGTTTCAATTATTGAGAACAATAGTNGACTCAATGCCATATATCGAAGTAAATGGTTTTCAAATCTCAATTATTGGAACTTCTGGTGTTGAATGGAGAATAAGTGCGGGNATAGGCGTTCACGGTGCCCCATATATCGTGCGCCCNGTTGGCAGAACTCCTCAGGGAAAATCTGTACTTTTTCGAGAAGTATGTGTATACGATGATGCAGAACACTTACCAATTGGNGATAGGATAGCAACTATGGCCCTTGGTCTGATGAATGATGAGGATACAGCNAAAAGAGTAGATACTGTTAGNNTAGGGATTCAGATGGTAACTCGTCATTTCTCGGAATCANTACATAAACCACGGGAAGTGCCATATCGATGAGCCCTCTCATATAGTCATGGAAGAGGAAAACGCGTCATTGATCCTAGAAGGATCAACTCCTTCCATATTACCGACACCTTCCGAAATTGACGAGCATTTTGGTCGAGGTCCAGGCTCCAAGGGTCTTCGCGAGGTTTTCCATAATTCAGTGATGACTGGAAGTAGAACCAGATCTGTATTATTGCTTCATCATATTCTCTCCAGCTCATATTTTCCTGATGGGCCAATTCGAATCTTGGATGGATTAGGTGCATCTGGAATTCGAGCAAGAAGATGGCTGACTGAATTGCCAATAGAACAATCCAAGCGATTAGATGTTCATGTATGTGATATTCTTCCTGAATCGTTGGAATGGGTCGAGAAGAATGCTCAGAGATTCAATTTAGATGGATCAATTAAATTGATTCAAGGTGATTTACGGTCCAGAGTCCTTGAAGGAGGTTGGCATTGGATAGATTTAGATCCATATGGCTCTCCAATTCCATTTTTAGATCCTGTAATTCAAGCTCTCTCAAGGGATGCGATTCTGGAGGTTTCTGCAACAGATACAGCAGCATTAACTGGATCTAGCAAAGGTCCAACAATGCGCCGTTATGGAGCATTTGTTCGTACAGATAAATGGGCCCATGATTCGGGATTACGAGTGTTAATGGCAAATATAGCTAGGATTTCAGCCCGTCACGATCGTTCCATAGAGCCGTTATTATCAGTTTGGGAATCCCACCATCTTCGAGTTTCAGTAGCAGTAAAAAAATCAAAACGTGGAGCAAGTTCTGTTGAGAAGAATATAGGTTGGAGAATAGCTGATCCAACCTCTGAAGAACTTCAAGCAAGTATTGATGCTAATTTACATCCTCATGGTTGTTCCGAAAGAAGTCAACCATTTTGTTTCTTACCATTTCGTCATCCGGTAAATCATGGAGATCGTCGAGTATCCGGTCCGCTGTGGACAGGTCCCTTGGCTTCTAAGGAAGTACTTTCTTCTATGAATTTGGAAGTTGCTGCAAAATTATGCGTTCCTGATACTGCATCTCTTACTTCGTGGGGATTCCCTTCTGATGAGCACTCAGCATTAATTGAACAATCTAAGAAATCAATTAATCGTTCAATTCGTCGTTTTTCTGAAGAGTCTAAAGTAGAACCTTCATCTTCTCTGCTGATTGTTGACAGATTACATCCACATATCCCATTACTTGGTCCACCATCCCCTACAAAATTAGCCGAAGCTCTCACAGAATCAGGATATTCTTCGTGTGTAGCATCCTATCCAAATCCTTCAATATTAACTTCTGCTCCTTGGAATGTTATCTATGATATTGCATTAGATATATCTAATGCCTCTATTGAATGAATGTTAGCCTCCGATGTAAGACATCTCAATTTTTGGTAGAATAATTGTTCCAGGTTTCTTTGATTTACTTCTTAATTCTGAATATCTATCATCTCTAAATTTCCAAATTTCTGAAATTACCTCCTGTAAACTATTTTCATTATTTTCATTTCGTAATATAGATTTCAAATTCGTCCCCGTCGATGCAAATAAACAAGTGAAAAAGTGTCCATCGGATGAAATTCTGGCTCTGGTACAATCCCCACAGAATGGTTGAGAAACAGAGGAAATAAAACCGATTTCAAACCCATTCTTTCCTTCTACCTTCCATCTTTGAGCAACTTCTCCACGATATATAGAATCAATTGGAATTAGATTCATTCTTTTTTTGAGATGATTTTGTATCTCAGAACTTGGCACTACATCATTGTGCCTCCATCTATTGTGATTTCCAACATCCATGAATTCTATGAATCGTAGAGAAACAGGAAGATGTTCAAATTGATTGACTAATCTATCAATATCTAGTTCATTTATGCCCCTTCTGATAACGCTGTTTATCCTAACTTGTCCAAGGCCACACTCAATTGCTTCGTCTATTGACCTTAGAATAGATTCTATTTTTTGACCCGAGGTGTTGGTTATACGTTCAAACACCTTAGGATCTAATGAATCGAGGCTGAATGTAACTCTATCTAAACCAGATTCTCTTAGTGATTCTCCTCTCCCTGGAAAAAGTAGACCATTTGTTGTCATCGCGATTTCAACAGGATGTTTTGAAAGGATTTGAATCAGATCTTCTAGGTTTCTTCGCAGTAAAGGTTCTCCTCCAGTGAGTCGTATTTTCTTTAGACCAATAGGAACTAATGATTCNACAACTGAATTTATTTCTTCAAANGTCAANAGTTCATTNCTATGCATGAANTGATGTTTTGAATCAAAAATNTCTGCTGGCATACAATAATCGCATCTCATNTTACATCGATCTGTAACTGANATTCTNAGATCGTGAAGTGGTCGACCACTTCGGTCTAACACCCCATTCATATCGTGGCAAGGCAGTAGACACTGCATCAATCATACTGCTATGTTTCATGTGGAGTGATTGAAGTAGTATCGAATCTTCGCTCGACCATGAACAAAGGCGTGACCATCGCAGGTGGTGTTGTTACTGGGATATTTTTACTGATTACAATACTTGGTAGCGTTATCGCGGGTTCCACTGTAGATGACCTTGAGAACTTTGACGATGATCCATCTCCGTATTATACTCAGTCTGTTGATGGAGAAGTCACCTTCACTTTTATCGATGAAGATNGAGCAGGAAGCGTTGCCTTTGAGGTTCTTCTTGATCTTGATTATGTTGATGAAGACAAGGATGGTATAATCGATAATTGCAATGGCTTCCAAGTAACAGTCACCGATGAAAACGGTATTGATGTGACAGAAAATGTTTCTAAGTTGGACTGTCAATACGATCAATTCTATGCAGAGGATCCAATGCATGAAGGAAAGGTTATTCACACTTATATCTGTGATACTTACTTTAGTTCCGATGATTGTAGTCTCAATTCTGAGTATAAGGTTACAGTGACACTGAGAAACTCTACCGAGACTAAGAATTTCGTTCTCTTCGATAACGATGCATATTCGATAGCAATGCTAACTGCTCTTGGTGATGATATTGGTGCAGCACTTGGGGGCGGAGCACTTGCTACCTTGGGATGCTGTGGAATTCCCATTGGCTTGATTATTCTGATTATTGGACTAGCACTAGGAGGTCCTCAACCACCATTCCAAGGTTATAATGTAGGATCACAAATGCCTATTGCAGGTACTATGCCTTCCAATCAAATGGGGAGTGCAGTTCCTATGCAAGCTCCAGTGCAGAGTATGCAGCCACCGCTAAGCAGTGACGCTTCAGNTACTAATGTTCCTGATTTGGCAGAGGCTTATACAAATCAATTTTCTCAACCNCCTGCAGAGTAAAATAAATTATGAATTATCGAGGTGAAATTATGATTTTAATCACTGAAAAAGCAAAAGAAATGTTACTTCAATTTCAACAGAAGGCTGACGATGATATCCTCCGAGTTCTCAGAGTTGAGATTATTGGAAGGGGCGAGAAAGGATTTCGATATGATCTAAATTTAGTTGACATTGAAGAAAAAGAACCATCAGATATCGTTTGCGAAGTAGACGAAATGACAGTTTTGATCGCAGAAAAGAGCTCTCANTATATGGATGGTGCAACTTTAGATTTCGTAGAGACTCTGATGGGTGGAGGGTTTCAGTTTGAGAACCCTAATCCTATGTGGGTGGATGATATATCAGTCGCTGTTGCTGAAGTGATTCAAACGGATGTTGCTCCTATGGTTGCTTCTCATGGAGGCACTGTTGAATTGCTTGGAGTTGATGGAGATAAAGCCGTGATAGCTTTTGGTGGAGGATGCCAAGGTTGTGGAATGGTGGATGTTACTCTAAAGCAGGGTATTGAAGTTGCAATCAGAAACAAAGTCCCATCTATTTCATCAATTGTAGACGCAACTGATCATGAAGCAGGAACAAATCCATTTTATTGATTCTATACTTTCTTCGTCGGACCTTGAATCGTTTCTGTATCATTTGTTAAACGGTTAATTGCAATTAGTGCTGAATTTCTTCCGGACAAAATTGCTCCTTCTACGCTACCATGCAACATATGATCTCCACATTCGATTGAATCTTCTCCATTTTTTGGAAGGTTGGTTAGTCTTTTTCCAGAACTAGAAATAGGGAGAGCATGAGTAATATGTTGAACTTCAAGAGTCTTCCAAGTTGAAACTGTACCGTCTCCAAACCATTCTCCTAGATCATTTCTCACGGCTTCTTCAACCGATTCTCTGGTCTCAAATCCCATTTCTTTAGCTCTGTCTCCAACGACTGTTGCAGTTACTAAACTCCGTCCGGGTGGTGCATAAGATGGTTGAATATCAGAAGGTACAGCCACATGCGATACAATAGAAGAAGAATCTATGAGATTAGAATTGAGTAAGATATGTTTCGAACGCATGGGTGATGAAGGAGCATCAAAGTGAATTGTCCAAACATGTTTTCCATCTTCATCTGTGGGTTCAGCAAATGCTTTGATAACAAGATCAAAACGATGGGCTTCTCCTCTGAATCGCAGAGCTTTCTCTTCAATCCGGCTGATTTCTACTCCTAACCTAATGTTATCGTCTCCAATCTGTTTAGCAATTGACAAAGGAACGGATTGTATCCCTTCTTTTGGTAAAACCATTTTTCCTTTCGCCATCATCCTAAAGATAAAACGAAATAATCGTTCAGATGTTTGCAACTTCGATTCAAGGAAAATCCCTCCAAATAGTGGTAGGAAAAATCGATTTATTGTATTATCACTTAGTTTTCTTTGTTGAAGAAAATCAAGTGTAGTNCCGTCCCCTCCATCAAATAATTGATCAATTTTTCCTTTTGTAATTGATAATCTCATCAAACCAATTCTCAATAAGTCCTTGATAGATAAAAATCCGTTTAATGAACTTAAAACACCTCTTAGAGGATCTCTCCAAGGATCTGCCATTAATTTCATACGGGCTTTTCCATCTTTGACTAGAACAACTCTTGCTCCTGGTTTGAATGGTTTACAACCTAATGATTTGTAATCGATTTGTTTGGAAGTTTCTGGGTATGCTGTTTGTAATACATGAAATCCGTGATCTAAGAGAAATCCATCAATTTCTGATGTTCGCATTCGCCCTCCCACTTCTGATTCTTTATCGAAGACAGTGACATTAAATCCATTATTTATCAGAATTTTTGCACATTGAAGACCGGCAATTCCTGCTCCAACGATAGCAATTTTTTTCTCATTGTTACGAGAATTCATCACCATCACTNATTGTCTCCAATANCTAATCCTATTCTAAATTCTTCTAGGTANGGACCCATAGACTGTATTAACATAACATCTGGATGAGTTCTGATAACTAATCCATCTAGGTACATCAACGCTCGAATAATTGGAAAGGCTTCTTCTCCAAAATCTGCTTTAGCTTTCTCTACCGCAGTACGAACAGTTTTCATCATGATTTGAGTTAAACTCTGTTCGCCAACAGGTTTCTTTTCAAAGTCGTGGTAGATTTCCTCCATTGTAGAATAGTACTTCTCTAGTTTTACGGACTCTANATTGGCANTTGACATTTTAAGGAGCGCATCGAATGCTTGAGGAAGTTGTTTTTTCGANAGATGCTCAAAAAATGTAAACAGAGATCTGTTTACATGTTGAGGGGCATGACAAATCGCTCCATTATCGATGAATACAAATTTACCATCTTCATCAATTATACAATTTCCTGGATGAAGGTCTCCGTGAAAAGTCCCAATNCCAAAAAGAAAAGCCCCATGAATTCTGAATAATTCTAGTAGTTTTTCCCAGTCTAAATTTCTTGCTTCAATCCCTTCTTCAAGTGATTCACCGTTAATGTATTCTGACACTAGAACATGTTCATTTGAGATGTCAGGATAGTATTTNGGAAATCTCAGAAGGGGCATCGGAAAACTATCTTTTACCTGATTTTGAATATTTCTTAATTCATCAGCCCCAGCAATTTCATTTGTNAGATCTAGTTCTCTTGTCGTATAGTCAGCAACGTGATTTAACAATGCCATTGGGTTCCCTACTTTACGTAATTTAGGTGAGAAAAACAAGAATATTCTCAACCATCTACGCATCCGATTTACATCACGCCTGAATTCTTTTTCATTTTGAGATTTGATGATTTTTACTACAACCTCATCTCCATTTTTCAACTGTCCTCTGTGGACTTGGCCTACAGATGCGGCTGCCAAAGGTTCTTCATCAATCCAAGAAAATTGGTCTCTAAACCCCCTAGGACCTCTCGAATCAATATTTGCAAAAACATCTTCTGAGGGTATTGTGGCAGCATGTTGGTACAGAGACTGTAATTGTTGACATTTTTCAACCGAAAGGAGATCCGATCTTAATGCAAAGATTTGAGCTAGTTTTACTGACAGTAATCCTTGACGTTGTATCCAATCTAAATCTGCAGGACCTTTCTTGAGAATCTGCCTCATAAAACGAAGGAAAGTTAGCAGTCTCATATTAGCCTGATATCAATAGAGGATATGAATGAATGTTCAAGTCTTGGCTACCATGGAAATTTCCATGACCAAATTATCAGGTCGTTAATAATACACTGAATAGATAGAGCAAATGCTCCAAATAATAGCAAACTTGCTCTGGGGATATCATCTTGATATGCTGAGAATGCAAGTAGTCCTAGCATGACATTCCCAATTGCTGCTAGAACAAGAGTACCTACAGCTAGGAAAGGGGTAAAATCGCTAGGATTCCTGAGATGTAGACCTGTGCTCTCAATCCATAGTGCTGATGGGATTAGAAATATTGCATAAGAAAGTAAGAGACGATTCGTTCCCCTATTATCTGATTCTCCCCAAGGCCATCGTAAATTTGCAACATCTCCTGCATCCATCTGGAATAGAACGATCCACCAATAAATCAGATATCCTATTGCGGCAACAAACATGAAAATGACACTAAATCGTTGTAGGTTGCCTGTAACTCCACCCCACAGATCAGATGGTTGTGACAGCCTAGAAACTCCCCATACGTATGAAGCAAGAACTAGTCCACCGACAACGATAGTAAAAATTCTTAATTGGTCTCTACTAATCTCCATCATATCACAACTATTCTTTGATTAAAAGGTGATATTGCCAGATATCATCTAAATCTCCATTTCCTGGAATTTTCTTAACCTCTACATCTCCTTCTTCAGGATATCTTGCCATCAAAGCACCTTCGATAATTCCATCATCGAGTTCCCAGAGAGGAAGAACATCTCGATTTCCCTGGTCTGGTTTTTCGTTTAGACCTACACAGACATGGAATGTAGGCTCTAATGCATAGGTGAGCGTTCCCAAACCTGCGGCTTCCCACAAGTCCATTAGTTCATTCAAAAATTCAATATTATCTTCAATTCCTCGAAGAGAAAATGCTAGTTCTTCACCAACTCTTCTACCAACCTGTCTCATCATTATTTCCAAATCAAAACCAAGAATTGTGAGACTTGATAGACTATTTTCGCCCAGTTGTCTTCTAGCAGAATTTACTTCTCTTCCTGCCTTAAGCATAGCATCAGGATCGAATGGCGTATCTTCTTCAGGCAGTTCTAAATCAACGCCTAAAGCAGTTCTCAATTTCTCGAGAAAAGATCCTTGCCCGATTTCAATTCTTAGAGGATCTACAATCTGCTGTTCAGTAAATCGTTTTTCTGCTTGATCAAATGGTATTGCTTCCGGCCATACTGCATCAATCAGATTAGCTTGTGAGATAGCGAATTGTTTCGATACAACAGATAGGGCAGCATCTTCTTTCCCTCTTCCAACCGGATTGGATTCTATGTTTAGCATTTGCAGAACTTCTTCATTATCCATCAATGCACCTTGAGATTCAACATCATCAGAATGTCGTACCATTACATTTTCATGGAGATCTCGGAAAAATCGGATGGTTCTTCGGTGTAATTTAGCTAAAATCTGAATCTTAATTCCTCTTTCTGCTGCCGAATTTATTGCTGCTAATGCTGGTCCTCTGTGCAAGTGTAGAATGCCATATTCCCCTAGCATTAGTACAACTCTTTCATTCGCTTCGTTAGCAAATTGTTCAATACGTTTGTGAATGTGTATACGTTCTTTCAGAACAGCAAATTTTGGTTCATCAAACCCTGCTGAATTGCTTTTGTCTGCAACCTCCTGATTCCATGATGTTCCGCTAAGTAATGTTTCATATCCTTCTTCTACTTGTCTGAGTTGTTCTTTTCTCATTCCAATCAGTCGTTCTACTGCTTCGTTGATAGGTGGCGATGAAAATTTCATTGGTCGATCGGCAGTTGTAGTGACTAATCCAATTTCTTGTAGTCTCGAAAGAGAATTATATGCATCAAGCCTCGTAGTACCTAATTCTGCAGCTAATTCAGAAGCCTTTAGCTTAGGCTTAGATGACAAAATTAGAACAGATTGCACCTCTCTTTCGTTGAGTCCTGCAAAGGATAGAACTTGATCCCATCCCATCAGAATCCTTCTCCATCAGTAACCTCACTCAGAACAGAGAGAATCTTTGCTACGTGATTTCTAGGTCTGAATAACCAGTCATACACATAATGGATTTTCCTGTCGGGTCCAACGACAAATGAAGACTTAGCAGGAAATTTTCCTAGGTGAACGGGAACACCATACCTCTTTGCCACTTGTCTTTCGGGATCTCCTAGAACTGGATAAGGCAAATCTAAAGATTCTTTGAATTCTTTATGGTCGTTTTTTGGATCTTGACTAATACCAATTATCTCACATCCTACTGACTTGAACAAATCATATTGTTCTTTGAAATTCAAACACCCTCTCTTGCATGTTGGTGCACCGTTGACAGAATAGAAGAAGATTACTTTCCAACTGTCGTCGAAATCACTTAGATTAACCATCTCTCCGTTAGATGACTTTAGAGAAAAATCTGGAGCCTCTTTGCCAACCAACGATTTCGTAGTTAGTTGACTCATGTTTTTCCCGCCTNTAAAGTTCCAGTAAATGACCCATTCTCTTTGCCTTGGTTGATAGGTATTCGATATTATGGGGACCTACTCCATTAACATGTTCCACACGTTCGACCTGAATTCCGTTAGATATCATCGCAGATTCTTTCAGGGGATTGTTGGTTAACAGACGAATTTTTTCTATTCCCATCTGCTTCAACATCTGAGCNGCCACAGTGTAATCTCTNTTATCTGCTGGATGGCCAAGCAAAAGATTGGCATCTAATGTATCATACCCTCTATCTTGTAGGGCATAAGCCTGTATTTTTGCAGACAATCCAATTCCTCGACCTTCTTGNCGAAGATAGAGAACAATCCCTACACCTTGGTTTTGGATATCACTCATCGCACGCCTTAATTGGGGGCCACAATCACATTTCAGTGAACCGAAAGCATCTCCAGTCAAGCATTCAGAATGAATCCTTACTGTGGGGGCTTCTTCATCCCAGGGTTGACCGGAGTAGATTGCGCAATGATCCTCGGATGTTATCTCAGGAAATGTTCGAACACGAAAGTTCCCGTGTTCGGTTGGAAGGAATGCATCTGGGCGTGGTGCCGATACATTCGGAAACGTCATGGGTGTATTTTCGTTAGACTCAGTTAGAACCATGTTTACCTGTAATAGTTTATGCTTATGAAGAACTGTTCGGCCCCACTCAATTTTTTTTTTCGTACAGTTGAACACCCATTCATATATGCCGAAACAACATTAGTCATCGATGCGCTCCAATCTCTGCGATCTTGGTGTTGCTGCCTGTGTCGTGGATAATGGCCGCATATTGTTGATCAANGAGTCCAAAGGCCCTCATTCTTCTAAGTGGGGAGTTCCCAAAGGATTCGTTGAGTCAGGAGAATTACCTGCCCAAGCTGCATTGCGTGAATTATCCGAAGAATGTGGAATTTCTGGANAAATAATTGGTATNACTGCTCTCCGTGAGAGGGTGAAAAAAGGCCAGACAGGCGTTTTCGTNGCTTATTTGGTAAGTCCTGACACATTGGAAATAACGCTAAATTCTGAAGAAATTAGCGACTACGGATGGTTTTGCCTCGAAGAGTTAGATTCTGTTGAATGGCTAAGTCATACCATGCATTCTATTTCTGTAACCTCAATCAATCATTATTCTTCCATGGACATGGAAGATNATTCAGAAGAGAAGAATGAACCATATCTTGTTCATTATGTCCAAAAAAAGCTTGAAATTCCGGAGTTGTCGATATGAAAATCAACAACCCTGCAATTCTCTCAAGAACTAGAGTTCTTGTNGATCGCCCGATAAACGAGCGTGGTGAATTTGTATTATACTGGATGACAGCTCAACGGAGATTNCGTTGGAATCATGCGCTAGAGCATGCCGCTGATGTGGCTGAAAAATTAGAAAAACCACTAATCGTTATTGAACCCTTTAGCATNGATCACTCTTTNGCAAGTGATAGATTAGTTACTTTTGTAGCCCANGGAATGCTTGATAATCGTGATGCATTTGAAGGAACTGGAGTTCGTTACATACCATGGATTGAGACGCATCGTGAGAGAGGAAGCGGTCTTTTGAGACGTATCTCCCAGAGAGCATGCCTTGTTGTAATTGATGACTTCCCAACTGGTCATCCTCGTCATGTGATGGAGCGTGCCGAGAAGATTCTCGATACTCGTTTACATGCAGTAGATGGTTGTGGGGTAATTCCTATGTCNTGGACTGATAAGGCTCCTCCGTTAGCTCATACCTTCCGGAGAGTGGTTCAAAGAAGAGTCATAGAAGCGATTTCTAATTCTCCTAAACCGAATCCCCTTGAATCTAGAAGTAGCAATCTCTGGATGCCTGAAAACGAATACTCTGTTCTCCTCAAAGAATTGAGATTTTCAATGACTCCTCTAGAATGGTTATGGAGAGTTTCTGAAGGTGGAGCAACAGGTAAGTCTGCATTGGAACCTCTCCCGATTGATCATTTGGTACCTTCNGTGGAATCAGCAAGAGGCGGTTCTAAAGAAGCAAACAGATTACTNGAAATTTTTGTTAATCAAAGATTAGACAAATATTCTGATGGACGAAATAATCCCTCGGAACCGATGACTAGTCGTTTATCTCCTTGGCTTCATTTTGGGCACATCTCTGCATTAGAAGTAGTTGATAGAGTTCTCAAAANAGGAAATTGGGATCCAACAATGACGCCGGGTAAAGTTACAGGCTCTAGAAATGGATGGTGGGGATTAAATGAGGCATCAGAAGCGTTTTTGGATCAAATAATTACTTGGCGCGATCTTGGTTTCCATTTTGCATATCATAGACCAGATCATGCAACATTCAATTCACTCCCAGAATGGGCCCAAATGACCTTAACTGAACACGCTAATGACCCGCGTCCATCCTATGTTTTTGATGANTTAGAGAACGCTGAAACCCATGATGAAATTTGGAATGCGGCTCAAAGAGAATTACGTGAGACAGGAGTTATTCACAANTATTTACGAATGTTATGGGGGAAGAGAATCTTAGAATGGGCACCAGACCCTGTCACAGCATCAGATTGGATGGTTAGACTAAACGATCGATGGGCTTTAGACGGCAGAGATCCTAATTCATACACTGGAATATTTTGGGTACTAGGGCGCCACGATCGTGCTTGGGGCCCTGAACGTCCAGTCTTCGGAAAAGTTAGATTCATGTCGAGTGCAAATACCGCAAGAAAACTTGATCTCAAAGGATATTTGAATCAATTTGGAACAGGTGAACTTGATACAATTGAGGGATGATATTTGGTAAACTATCTACATGAAACTCGAATCGAAGCACCTCGAAAAGTGGTTTGGGAATGGCATACTAGAGATGGTGCATTTGACAGATTAGCCCCCCCGTGGGAAACCATAGAAACCATATCTGCACCACCTGATTTATCGCCTGGTGGAACCAGAGTAATGAAGATGAAAATGGGTCCAATAAAGATGAAGTGGGTTGCTGAACATACGGATATGATCGAAGAAGAATTATTTGCGGATAGAATGGTCCGAGGTCCNTTTAAGAGATGGTGGCACACTCACCGTTTTATCAAAGAAAAATCAGATGTTACCGTTATACGTGACGAGGTAAGTTATGTAATACCGATGGGGTTTCTGGGTAGGTTATTTGGTGGACGATATGTTCGTAAAAATATAGAAAATATGTTTACTTCAAGATCAATTAGTCTGAGAAGAGATATTATGAGGCATCAATCATTTTCTGAAACTCCCANAAAACGGATATTGGTTAGTGGAGCCAGTGGATTGATTGGGTCTCAACTTATTCCGTTTCTTGATACAGGTGGTCACGAAGTGATTCAACTAGTTAGAAGAAAACCGTTAGATGAAAATCAAAGATTTTGGGACCCTGAGAACGGAGAGTTAGATCCTTCGTTATTTGATGGAATTGATGCCGTTATACATTTAGGAGGCGTAGGAATTGGTGATAAGAGATGGTCTAAAAAACGTAAACAGGCAATAGTTGAATCCCGCCAAAAATCTGTTACATTACTCTCTGAAACTATGGCATCTCTAGAGCAAAAACCTGAGGTATTTGTCGTCGCTAGTGCNATAGGAATTTATGGAGACAGAGGTGATGAAGAAATNGATGAAAATAGTGCTTATGGCTCAGGGTTCCTTACAGATACAGCAAAAATATGGGAGTCTTCTGCGGATGCTGCCAGAGATGCAGGAATCAGAACCATCCATCTCCGCACCGGAATAGTATTATCTCCAAAGGGAGGAGCGTTAGGAAGAATGCTCTTTCCATTCAAAATGGGAGCTGGTGGCCCTATTGGTTCAGGTAAACAATGGATGTCTTGGATTTCAATGGATGATCATATTGCAGCAGTACAGCACCTAATGATGACAAAAGATTGCGAAGGAATGTATAATCTGACCGCCCCTAATCCAGTTCGTCAGAAAANGTTTGCTAAAACCTTGGGCCGAGTTCTCAGGAGACCTGCTTTCGCCCCTCTNCCAGGTTTTGTTGTTAGAATTTTGTTCGGTGAACTTGCACGTCCCTTGTTACTAGAAGGACAGAAAGTACTTCCACGGCGTCTACTCGATTCAGGCTTTGAGTTTGAACATTCAAATTTAGAAGATGCTTTCCGAGACTGTCTTGGTAAATGGAAACCCCAATAATTTCTGGACAAGCCTAAGAAACAGAAATGCTAGCGGGTGACATGCGTGAGTATCCATCTGACCGTGTCGATTTGAGAAGCGACACAGTCACTCAACCTACCGATGAAATGCGAAAAGCGATGTCCTCCGCGGCAGTTGGAGATGATGTTCTAGGTGATGATCCTACAATTATTGAATTAGAAAATCGTCTTTCTTCGATGCTTGGAAAAGAAGCATCACTCTTTGTACCCAGTGGGACAATGTCNAATGCAATTGCAATTCGCACTCATACAAATCCAGGCGATGAAATAGTTACCGAGGCAACTAGCCATATTTACATCTATGAAGGAGGAGGTTTTGCAGCATTATCTGGGTGTTCTGTTTCTTTAGTTCCGGGAAAGCGTGGAATTATGACACCTGAAGATGTNAAAAAAGCAATTCGTAAAGCAGANGGTAGTCTTGCACACTTTCCAAATGGNTCTCTAGTTTGTGTTGAGAATACTTCCAATAGNGGTGGTGGAACTTGTTATCCTCAGGAAATACTTGACGCAATCGCTAAAGTTGCCCATGACAATGATTGTGCTGCTCATATGGACGGCGCTCGTTTATTCAATGCATCTGTTGCTTCTGGAACATCTCCTGCACGNATTGTTCGCGATTATGACTCAATTTCTATTTGTCTATCTAAAGGCCTAGGTGCTCCAGTCGGTAGTGTGTTGGTAGGTTCATCTGAGTTCATTGGTTTAGCTCATCGTTGGCGTAAGATGTTCGGAGGAGGGATGCGTCAGGCTGGAATTATTGCAGCAGGTGGAATATTTGCATTAGAAAATCACATTGAAAGAATGGCAGATGACCATGATCGCGCCCGCAAACTCGCNCAAGAAATAGGAAATATGGATGGATTTAATGTTGATATCTCAACTGTTGAAACAAATATGGTATACATTACAACAGATACTTTAGCTTCTAATGTAATAGAATCACTATCAGAAAAGGGAATTGATGCATTGGATTTGGGTTCGAATATGATTAGGTTGGTAACTCATCTNCATATTACCGATGAAGATATTGAAAGAACAATAGATGCATTTGCAACTTTGTAATTATTTGATTCATAAGGAGTCAGTTTATTGTTTAATTATGACAACTACCTCNAGAGTAAACGATGAAAATAAAGATCGGTTATGTGTTGCATGTGAAATTGAACCTCTGAATCATAATTCAGACTCATGGTGTTCTAGATGTAAATGGATGATTCATCCTCATTGTTCTGGAACAATTCCTTTACATGAATCATCAAGAGAAGATAGAGAAGTTGTAAATCATATATTGCAAAATCATTCAAGAAGATCTACNATAGGTAGAATCCGAGAATGGCATAATAGGTTGGATAGAGAAGATTCTGAATGGCTTTTTGTTTCTCAAGAATCTCATCTTCAGTCTATTGTTGATGATCAAAAAGCAAATGAAATAAGAACTCGAATCTTCGATCAAATCAAGTCAACTGAAAATCAGGATATCAAGGAGAGGCTAATGAATCGAGGCTTCCCTCTACCTGGTGGTTGCTGGTTGCAAATCAGTTCGTGTTCTTCTNTGCCTCCATCCATCACTATTGACGGAATAATAAACACAGGTGTNCGCATTCCTGATTCTCAACTAATCGAATTGATTTCAAAAATGGAANATTGGGAATTAAAAGCAGTAAATTGGCATCGTTTAGCTCAATTACTTGCTCAATTAGGAGAGACNCTGAGGGATCGATGGAAGACCTCTCTTCAGAGAGAACGTCAAATTCATCCTAGATGGAGACATCATCTCCGTATTGCTCGACGTNGAAACAGAAGTGATTTCAAAACGATTGCTGCTGTNATTTCTAAGGTTCTCAGACGTTGGACTTTATTTTCAGGTAAATCNAATGTNNAAATCACTAATAGTTCATTTGAAGATCAACAAAATAGTCTTGAAACNCTGCCATTTTATCTGGATAGTTTACCAGAGAATGAAATTTTTTCAATGCCTTGGCTAAGAAGATGGAGAGAAATAACAAATAATTGGTCAAATCCAGAATTGNTAAACCATGAATATAATTCTCTCATCACTGTCAGAAATGGAAGATTATTTCTCAGAGTTGAAGATGATGACGGAAAAATAAAATTACGACGAATTCCGTCGGATATTCATATTATTTCTGCAGTNATTTCTGCTCAATTATCTCCTCCAGGAACCTCAATTCATGATACTCTTCAACTGTTATTGAGTAATTGGGAAAACGATGAGGTAACTCTCAAAATTCCTAACGATGCAGATCGTAAAGCTGCAAGATTATTNAGAGATATAGAACATCAAACAGANAACATCAACTTTTCCGAAAGTGAACGCAGTTTACTGATTCAGGGTACCACGGGTACTGAATATCGAATAAAAATAAATCGAACTGCAAAAAATTTAGTTGAAGATAAATTTCAACTCNGTGCTAGAACGAATTCCTCTGAACCTTGGGGCAAAATTTGTACTCATGCTAGTGATGAATTACGAGATTTACCGATAGGTGATCAAATTGTCACTTTAGCTTTAATTTGTTCAAACGATAGGGAAAATAATACTGCAATTGCTACAATCCACAACTTTCTAGTTAGTCATGGAAAAATTGCTAGAAATCCAGAAATATTTCAAGACCATTTTGAGCCTCCAATTCCTTTACGTAATAGGGTTAGAGACTATTTTGAAGCAAGAGATATGCATGACAACAATATCAGAAGAAGAAATCAAAACCCTCCTTATGTTAACTGGGGAAGATTAGTTGAAAATGAGTGGAATAATCAGGAAGGCGAATTCCGTTTTGAACGAGAACATCAATTTCCGATAAATGATGCCTCGTTAGGAGATGGAGGAAATAGAAACCGGATTCCAAATATATTGATCAATGCAATGGTTGCATTCAATGCAGCTCCAATAGGAGCATTAGCACGCTTGCCAATCGCTCCAGGTGGCATATTTGGATTATTGACTATAGAAAACCAACTCTTAACTCAACAAGAAGTAGAGGTTTTACAGTCGATTGCACGGATACATGGTTGGGTATCTAATGAAAACAATCTTGAGATTCTGAGACTTGAAGAAAATCAACAAATTTGGGTTAAAGAAAGACACTTAAATCTAAATGAAGAGATTCGAAATCAAATGTATGAGTTATTGGCCCCAATTCAAGAAGAGATTGACCCAAATGGAAGACCATGGTGGGCACGAATAGAAGATAGGGTCAGATATTTCCGACAGCTTCGACATAATCTATTTTGGAATTTCCAGAACGAAGAGAGGTAACATTGAGGAATAACCACTTCTTCTCGTGAGTATGAAACGAGTAATTGTGCTGATAATGCTAGTTCTGTTTTCTGGATTTGTTCAAGCTTCTCCNATCACTTTTGCTACTGATGGATTATCAGTAATTTCTGAGCCAGGAGCAATTGAAAAAACAGGAAGCGTCGGCGGTTTGGGAATCAATATAGGAATAGGAAACCTATCTAATTCAACCGGGGAAATATCTTCAGAAGATTGGCCGGTTATTGCGGAGGTTTACACGGCTACATGGTGTGGAAATTGCCTCGATTCTGAAGATGCAGTTTCTGAGATTTCAACAACTAGAGAAGTTGAGATACTTCACTATCACAGAGAGTATTCTGAAATCCGAGATCCTTTCGGAACTGAGGTTGGTGATGACCGATGGATTGCTCGATTTGGCCCCACAAATGTTCGTGCTACAGGGGGATTAGAGAGGTTACCCCCAGCAGTTGTGTTTAATGGTGAATGGCTTCATTCTGGATCGGTCGCAAAAGGATATGGAAACTTGAGTGATGACTATGCTTTGAGTGCGGATATTGGATCGACTCTCTCTCTTGATGATATTTCTGCATCATTGTCTTGGACACCAAACGGCGATGAATTGAATGGAACTGTTGATTGGAGTGTGAGCGAAGAAATTCACTCTATGACGATGAAATACGACATCTGGGATGATTCGTGTTCAGATCCAGATTCGGCATCCATTACTCCGATTCTCTATGTNGTTGAAGAAATTGCTCGAGATGAAAATGGGTCAAATGGGCTTGAGTTCTATCCTCATGTTATTCGAGACATCCATGAACTTCCTTGGGATAGTCCAGCGAATATCACGCTTCCAGAGATTTGGGATGGAGAGGATTTTCGATTGGTACTGGTATTCGATTGGGAGATGCAATTTATTTCAACTGCATGNGTTGAAGAAATACCAGTTTCAGGGTTCTTACCAACTTCTGGTGTTGTATCCACTCTTCTCATTCTTTCATTAGCCTCAATTGTGGTTAGAAAGAAGTAACTTCAAAACTTCGGGTTTATCTACCATCGAAGAACAAATAGAACGTTGGTGGTGCTATGCAGATAACCTTGGAACAAATTCCTAGGGGCCCCCTACCTGAATGGATTTTGCAACATGCAATCAAACAAACAATAGATCCAAGACCAATTTCAGAGGGTGGCCCCTCACGCATACTTTTCATACATTCATCTGCTTTATCCCGCGATAAATTTCTCAATAAAATATCTTCATCGACAGGAATTGTTGATAGAAGTTCACATCTGACGTTAAATGGATTATGTACTAAGATTTATGCTGATTTGAGAGAACCTAGAATGCTTCCTGATGGCCCATCTCTTGAACTTGCTATTCATTCAATAATGGAACGAAAAGCATCTCAACTTGAATTTCCGTTATTACATCCTATTGAAGATAGAAAATGGCCTATTTCTAAAACTAGAACTCTATTGAGATTAAACTCAACGTTGAGAAGAAATAATGCACCAATAGACACTTTGTTAGAACATCTTCAAGGTGTCCAATCTAGTATAGATGAAATTGAGAAAGTCCTTGCAGGTGCTTATTCTTCNCGATTCTATTCTCGATTNATAGATGGATTAGAAAATTTAGAAAGATCAATTTTCACTTTCGATCTAGTTGACGGAATTATCTTNATGGACCATTCGCCAAACATTGACCCAATTTACTTGAAAATTTTAGAGTGTATTTCATTGCGAATTCCTATTCACCAACTTTGCTATCATGGATCACATCGGTTGGGGTATCATGGATTATTAATTGATGATATTCATCCAGTTAAATCATCAGCAGACTTACCGTCATGGATACCATCTCATGAACCAAAAAAGGACGAAAAATCTCCAAATATTCATCGAATCCATATTAGAGAAGCATCATCATCAGCAAGGGTAACAGCTCGAATAATTAAGAAATATCTGGATTCAGGAATTGATGATATTTTATTGATTCACCCTTCAGGAAATAACCTTCCTGCAGAATGGAAAAATGAATTAGCGTCACTTGGTATTCCAGTGTCTAAGAGCAAATCANAGCTTAGAAGTAGCCCATTTGTTCATTGGATTTACTCAGCNATCCAGATTGCTCATTCTGAAGAGTGCTTCTCTCTTGAGTCCCTTCTTTCGTTTGCTGTTCAACGTACTATCCGCCTCTTTGAATTAGAAAAAGTACCCAATCATCAAACTGAAACTCATATTCGACCAATTCCAGATCGTGAAGTACTGGAATCATTAGCTCGAGACCGTCGATTAATTGGGGGAAAAGGTGTTCTTCATGACTGGCTTCGCGCATTTTCATCAGATGCTTCTGAATCTAGAAATCCTTTGGCAGTTGAACAGACACAGTGGTGGTTTCTTTGCACAATCGGTGCACTTTCTCCAATTTTGAATAATCAAGATACTAATTTCTTGAAAGATGAATCCTTCTGGAAAGGATGCTTTACAGGTCAAGAATTACCATTTGAAATAGACGAATCATCTCCTGATTTATGGTTAAACAATGTAATTTCTATGATTAATAATGAAAATGTTTCGAATAATTTTGATGGTGAAAGAGCTGATGGTTTAGTAGGACTACAGATATTAATGTCTGAATTATCAAATTTAAGATCTTATGAGAAATCTATGGGTATTTCCCTGCCTGAAAGTACAGAAATCTGGTGTGACCAAGTTCAAGCTGTAATTGATTCCGGTGTTTTACCTGAAGTCTCATCACCATTTTCCCCTGTTTTAATCAGAACACCAGACGAAGTATTAGGGTGTGAAGCAAAACGCGTAATTCTCGTGGAGCCAACTGCTGATTATTGGGATCTGAGAGTTACTTTGCCACCTTTATTGCAAGAGGAAGAAAGACAAAGATTGGGAATATTGCGTCCAGATGGCCCTATTCGCCATACGCGTCATTTGTTACAGTCGATCTACTATTCAGGAGAAGAAGTAGTGGTTATCGATCCCACAATTTTAGATGAATCCTCTCCACCAGTTGCTCCATATGTAGAATATTGGAGAGAACATTCCAATCCTGAATCTCTACCTTCATTTCTTTCTTCCCAAGATTTCTCAGATGGTTTAGGGTGGAGTCAAATAAATCATAATGACAACTTATTGATTGTAGCTGAAGATCGAAATGTTGAACCATATTCTGATGGCTCTTCAACAATAGTTGTAGAGAATGGACATGGTGTTTCATGGAGAAGTAAACGTTCTTCTGAAGGAAATTTATTACTAAAAAGACAACAAATTACTACACTTCCATTATCATACACATCTCCCTTAGTAACTCTAGAATCTCAATATTTTGCAGATAGAATCCAGAGACAACCTTCTTTACTTTCAGGTTCAGAAGCTTATCATTCAGAAGCTAAAATTCGAGATTCAGTGGTTAGTACTAAACCATTAACAATCATTCCAAAATCTAAACATCTTGCCGAAGATTTACCTCTTCCAGTTGAGAATCCTTCTTGGCCTGTTATTGGAGGTTTATGGAATGAAAAAGAGACTATGTCAATAGATCCTAGACCACTTTTTCCTTCTGAAATCGAAATTAAAGCAGTAGATTTTCGGCATGGTCATTCTCAGGGCAATGAATGGAAAGTCCCAGATGTGTGGTCTCCATCTAGGATTCAATCTTGGATTGAATGTGGAAGAAAAGGCTGGCTAAGTCAGGCCCTGTATGCTGCTTCAGATGATATTCCTGATGAAGAACTTGATAAAAGAACACGGGGAGTTTTAATCCATGAAGTTACCGAAGGAATGATTGAGAAAACTCTCGGAATGTCTCGTTCAGTAGAACGAACATCGTTCATACCCAGATCTGTTGCTACTAGTGGAACTGATGGAAATGAATTAATGACTAATATGGCAACATTACTTGATGAACATGCTCCTTGGCTTTCTAGATCTGATGTTGTAACAGATGAAAGATTACGTGATCTTGTTGGAATGGATGAAGAATTGTGGAGAACTTGGTTATCTAAGCGTCAGAAAATTCCTCCATCAGGAAGATTTGCAGAAATTATTGCGGCAGAATTTCAGATTCCTGATTCAGTTCCGATTTGTATGGAATACAAGATTGGAAAGAATTTGGGTAATGGCGATGGTACTGTTATTGGAACTGATGAGTCTGGTTATGAAATTAAAGTTCGAGGGTCCATAGATAGAGTAGATTTAGTTCCATTTGGTAAGAATGGAGAATTGGTAGATGAATCCGGTAGTTTGGAAGTTGCGCCATTGTATCCCGACGGAAAATGGAAACCCAGACGTTTGGTTTTGATTCGTGACATTAAGACAGCATCAAAAGATAGAGGAGCAGACAAACATCTTAGCGCGTTATTGGAAGATGTTCAACTAGCAATTTATGCCAGAGCATGGGAAATAGAACATAAAGGAGACTTAGTTATTGGAGTAGGGGTAAGCGATATTGGATTAGAAACAATACATCATGTTGAACTTGATCCTAACTGGACTTCAACATTAGATGAATTAGAGATTGGAGAAAAAACGAGTATATTAACAGGTTTATTTAGGCCATTTACTAGTACCTCTACTTCCCCTGATCAATCAGGATTTAGGGCGTGGTTGGACCATCGCTTGAATACAGTTTTCAAAGCAGTTAATGGAGCTAGAAATCGTCAGGTTGCACCTAACCCATCATCGATTTGCTCATATTGCTCTGTTTCAGATATCTGTGGCCTATCGGGTATTGGAGGTGAGGATAAATGGGTTTGAATCATGCACAAAGACTTGCATTAAACCTAGATTCTCATCTAGTAATTGATGCAGGTGCAGGTACTGGAAAGACTAAGACAATAGTTGATCGAGTAATAGAACACTATCTAACTCCAATTCAAAGGGCATCAGTAATCTTACCACGTCCATATCGCCCTGGAAGATTGGCTGGTGGAATGATAGTAGATGGGAATGCTCATCGTATAGATCTAAATGAATGGAGTGGACTTCTACCAACTGAAGTAATTGTATTGACATTCACCAATGCTGCTGCCGAAGAACTCAAACATAGAATTAGAATTGCCTTAGGAGAATTAAGAGCGGGAACAACGTCTGGAAAAGATGAGGATGGTGCTGATTCTAGAATAATTGTTCAAGGCCTTCCTGATCAATTCCGTATGCTTCTGGAAGATGCACCAATAGGTACAATTGATTCATTTTTCACCCGCCTAGTATCTCCTCATCGTGCTTTGTTGGGGCTTGATGTGACTGATGAACAGGTTTCAGAAACGCAACGTGTTTCACTGGAAACATTAGCAGTAAACACTGCTTGGCGTCTTCCTTACAATAATAACAGAAGGGGTGAAGCTGTAGATGCAGGTATTCCTTCAGAAATATTAGATCAATTCTTTGAAGCGAGAAGAAGAGTCTCTCAAACAGTAGGATCTACTCACACATGTAGAAGAATTTTGAAAGGAATGCTAAGTCGATCGGTATTTTTAGATGGTGCTGTGGAGCAATTATATGATCCATCTATTGATTCAGTGTCTCCAGATCTAATTCGTAGAGAAATCACATCTTGGTTAGATGAAGATCATATTTTTCAGACCTTGAACCGACTGCAAACTCCTTTAGCAGAATGGTTGGAATTAATCGAAAACGCAGGAGCAATAGAAGATACTGACTCAGGTACAAGGCTTGCAGCTTTGGATCACGCACTTTCTCTCCCTCCTCCTGCTGACAGTTGGGAGGCATTGGTAAGAATATTCCATCTTTTTAGAATTACATCTTCACAAACAGGTGCCAGAGCAGATGGAGGTAATGGATTAACAGGTTCTCCATCGCTTCTGCCTAGAGGATATTTACCTCCCAATACTGATGCTTGGGAAAGAGGGCATTCTGGTTATCCAAAAATTAGTGAAGAACTGAAATCTCTAGCAACTAATGCGAAGGATGAATGGTCAAAACAAGAACATCTTTTCGAAAGAAAAATAGCATTTATTGTAGGTTTACTCGATGATTCAATTCCGACCCATATGCCCTCAGATTATCCAATTCGTCCTCAAATTATTGATATTCCAACTTCATACTCTGGAAGAAATATTTCAGATGGACGTCGATTCGATCTTGTCCAAGAAGCAACTATGCTGAATGATCTATGGATAGTCCATCGTGCGACTGCGGGTATTCTTCGTAAACTTAAATCAACCAGAGGACTACATGATTTTGAGGATATATCTGAATTGGCAGGGGACCTACTTTTGTCTCGATGTCCACAAATATGTCGCACATTCTATTCAGAACCGATAATTCAATCTCTAGATCAAATCGATATACATCGTCCGTGGTCAGACACTCATTTAGACCGTTCTCTGGAACTTGCTCAAGAAGCCATGGAAGATCCCACTTCATTGGGATATGCAAACACTTCTGAGGCGGAAAAGGCCCTAGTCGATTTGATTGAGCGTATTGATTTGTTGAAACGAATACGACGAAGATATCTAGCGATGATTCTTGATGAAGCACAAGATATCAATCCTCGTCAATGGAGGCTTCTCTCTAGATTGTGGGGTCCTAGATTAAGAGAAGAATCAGATTTAATTCCAGACCAGAATCTAGAATGGGAACCTACGGTTTGTTATGTTGGAGATATTAAGCAGAGTATTTACTTGTTTAGACAAGCTCAAGTTTCAACATTCCATCGATTTGCAGACCATCTCCGGCGAATAAATAACCATGAATTATCTACTCTTGATATTTTCAAGGAACCTAATCCCCTTAGAACAATGGAATGGAGTAGAGATCCCAGAGCATTACATGATTCGTTTGTTCGTGCATCTATGCATAGTTCTGAAAATAGAAAGTTATTGAATCCAGAAGTCAGATTTGATGGTACAGATGGTGTGCATCAAATATCTTCTGAGGAAATATCACTTCGTAGATCTGGCCATGTGAGATTATCAATTAATTATCGAACATCTGGGGGCTTACTCCGCGTAATGGATCGTTGGTGGAAAGATGTGTTCCACTCCAGACATCAAACTTTCTCAAATGCAGATTGGTATGCCGAAGATCAACAATTAACCCCTTCCCCCGAAAAGGAAAATGATCCCGGAATACTTGAGTGGCTACTTCCAATTGGACCTTTAGGTATTAACCAAGTTCCTAGTGATCCCACTCATCCGATAGATCTATTTTTACATGGTAAGGCAAACAAAAAAGAATTGGAATCCTCATTGATTGTGGAACGAATAAGGGCATTGGTAGATGGTTCTGATTGTAAGATTGGGCACTCTTCTGGGGATCAACAACATATCATCGAAAGTACCGCTGTTGATCCTAGTGACATAATGGTACTATTACCAAGTCGTAAGCATTATCTTGAATCAATATTGAATGGATTGAGTGCACTAGGGATTCCTGTACAGGCGGATAAGGAGGGAGCACTATTTTCACGTCCTTCTGTTCGTCCATTATTGGGCCTTGTACAATTATGTGCACGACCTCACCACCGTCATCATGCGTCTTGGGTAGCAAGATCGGTTTTGGTAGGATTGAATGATGATGAACTAGATCGTTTCATCAGAAATTCTCCTAAAGGTTCGAATTTAATTGAAAGGATGGTTGATTTTGCTCACACTGAACAACAATCCTCCTTAATTCAAGGATGGTATAATCGTGTGAAATCTGGGAGAATAATTGAATTATTGGATTGGACGATTGACCACAGTGATTTATTGTTAGCCTATCCGATGGATTCAGATAGAATTGACGCTGAGAATTTTGTTGATTTTATTCGGAATACGTTACAAGAAAGTGGAGGGGATATTGTTCTATTAGCAGATCGTCTTGCAAGGATAGAACGTGATGGAGATGGTGCTGCAGCCAAAGATATATCCTCCTCAGGTGGAGTTCGGATAATGACAATACACAAGTCAAAAGGACTACAATCAAAGGTTGTGATTTTAGCAGGGATATTTGGGCAATCTCAAACTCGCTTGATTCATGAAAATCAAGATAGATTGATTGTAACTCCTCAGATGTTTGGTGTACATCCTAAGCCATGGTTAGATCAGAAAGATCCTATTTCATCGGTATGGAATTATATCAAAATATTACACGAATCACAAGTTCAAGCCGAGGCTAGAAGATTATTGTATGTAGCAGCTACTAGGGCTGAAGATAGATTAATTATTTCTGGTGCTCCAAATGGTACTTTATTTAGCAATTCAGGAATTAAATTAGAGGTTGAACATGGTTCAACCCCTTCATTTGGATCTATGTTATTGGAATCTATGCGCCAATCTTCAACGATAAAGAATGTGAATTCTCCTTGGCTTATTGGGAATGAAAAATTAGGCGTTGAATTAACCTCAACTCCAAAGAAGTATCAACTTACAATAGATCCAGTATTTGTTTCTATGAATAGTAGAATTGGAGTTGACAAAGGAATCGGCATTAGGATTTATCATTCTCCTGAATGCTTTGAAGATAGAACAATTCCTAAAACAGTATTTCGTTCAATGTTTGATCTAAGTGAAACCTTGAATGATATAAAAGAAAATGGTCCTTCCAGTACTACCTCTAACCCTAGAGAAATTATACTGAAATCAAATATTTCACCAAGTAGTCTTGACATTGCCAATACTTGTATGCGTAAATATTGGTTAGAGAATCGAATTGGTTTGAAACAAGAAATCAACCTCTTGGGAAATGATCGAAAAATTGAAGAAAATATTTTGCCGGCGGCAAATGTACTCGGAACTATTGTACATCGATTGGTAGAAATTGGAGTTCCAAGTCCTAGACGTTCGCCAGATTCTCTTCCACTACCCATTGAATGGACAAAGAATCTAGGCTCACGTTGGCAAGGTAATTCTTTGGAAAAGGCGATGGATGAAGTCTTCCAAGAATTCCTTACGTCTAATGTTGATATCGATCAAACAAAGAAGTTAGTAACTACAATGATTTCAAATCTTGACAATTCTGAATTGGGTCAATTTCTGAATAACTTTGAGGGAAAGATGGGTACCCTAGATGGTGTAAGAACTGAATTACCATTTGGTATGGAATTGGATGTTAATAGTACACCGCTTGAGATATCTCAAGACACTCCTAGAGGANTACATATTTTTGCAATTGCAGAAAAGAAAGTTGCTCGTTTAAGTGGGCTTATTGATTTAGTAATTGCATATCAATGCCCCGAAAATAAGTCAAAAATAATGCCTATAGATCTAAAGACAGAAGATGCAAAAATTCTTTTGAAATCTAACGNAGAAAATCAAGGAACATTGTTAGAAATAATGCCAGCTGGTGAAATTTCAGATGCCGAGAAGTCAATAATTATGAAGCATCGTCATCAGCTTTTCATTTACCATCATGCATTAGAATTACAGGAATCAATCAGGGCTAGTAATGGATTGGAAAGAAGAATTGTTGAAAATCCCGCGATATGGGTTGGTGTTTCTGGTAGATTGGTTCAGATGAGTGATGAAATCATGTCTCTTGTNGAATCTGAATTACATCCATTATTGAATGAGATGATTGCTATTGATTATGGAATCAAAAAAGATCCTTCATCCTTTATTTGCTCTAACACAAGCCATCATTGTTGTCAATTCTGATGTTTCAACCATCGATATGAAGATTTACTACAAACTACTCGTCTGTTTATGGTAAGGTTTGATTTATCGTTAGTAGTTGGATTATTATTATTGATCTATGCTGGTTTCTGTATGGTCAAAGGTGGCACACATGTACGAGGAAAAGGATGGGTTTCGAAGTATACCCATCCTTTTGCTTACAGAGTAAATCAGATTCTTTTCTTTCTTTTTGGTTTGTCTATGATTATATCAAATTTCATATTTGTTAAATAAAGAATATCGGAATGCTCAATGTGCTAATTGGTTTGGCAATCTACATGGATGATTCCCAAGTGGACTCTATGTTGGATTATATTCGGACGAATTGGGCAGATTCTGTTCTTCCATCTTTATGTGATTTTATCCGGATTCCTGCCCAATCTCCCAGTTTTGATCCTGATTGGGAGGCTAGAGGNGAACTCGANCAAGCGATTGAATTATTTTGTTCATGGTTGGATACTCTTGGTATTGAAGATATGACATATGAGACTCANCGTTTACCTGGGCGAACTCCCATTTTACTTGTAGATGTACCAGGTACTGGTTCAGGAGATGTATTGTTTTACAGCCACTTGGACAAACAACCTCCAGTAACTGATTTGTGGTCTGAAGGTAAACATCCATTTGAGCCGGTTTTTGAATCTCCTTATTTATTCGGAAGAGGAAGTGTAGATGATGGATATGGGGGTTATCTCTGTGCATTAGCAGTTCAAACTTTACGTTCTCATGANATCCCTCATCCAAATTGTCGTTTTTTNATCGAAACATGTGAAGAGTCTGGATCTTTTGACCTACCTCCATACTTGGATTCTCTTTCTGATAAAATTGGTACTCCTGATCTTGTTGTGGTCCTCGACTCTGGGGCTGGTGATTACGAAAATATATGGGTCACTGAATCATTACGAGGATTAGTAGCTGGAACTTTAAAGGTTGAAGTTAGTAGTGAAGGAGTTCATTCAGGTTTTGCTGGAGGAATAATTCCCGAGACTTTTAGAATTGCCAGAAATTTGATTTCAAGAGTTGAAAACTCAACTACTGGGGAAATATTAGTTCCAGAACTTCATGTCGAGATTGATGAATCTTTACGAAATCGCGCACAAAGAATTGTTGAGGTATTAGGTGATTCGGTATGGAACGGATTTCCTTTGTTAGACGGCGTAGAACCTCAAGTCATAGATCCAGTCGAGGTAATTTTGAATGGAAATTGGCGACCAGCTCTTGCCGTAATAGGTGCAAATGGTTTTCCTTCTACCGCAGATGCTGGAAATGTTTTGAGGCCGTTTTCTGAATTCTCACTTTCTTTCCGTATCCCGCCAGGTGTAGATTCAGAGATTGCATTACAGGCCGTTAAGAACATTCTAGAAGCAAATCCTCCTCATGGTGCTAAAGTTACTTTTTCTCCGGTTGTTGGTGCAGATGGATTCCGAGCTCCTCCACTTCATCCTTCCATAGATTCCGCACTAAATCGTGCTGCTCAGCATTTGTATGGAGAAAATTGGATGCCATTATTTGAAGGTGGTACCATTCCTTTCCTTTCAATGATGCAAAATCGTTTTCCTAATGCTGCGTTTCTGGTTACTGGTTCGATGGGCCCAGATGGTAATGCACATGGACCTGATGAGAAATTACATGTCCCTGCATCTGAGAATTTGACTTTGGCAATTTCTCTTGCTTTGAATGCCCTAACTAAGGGCTGAGTTGTAAGAACATAGCCCAATAGAGCCGCCGGGGTTATATCGGAAGGTGGTTTGCAACAACTTATGGACCCGCTCAGTGATGATGAGGTTGAGGAACAAGATAGCCCCGAACAGCGTGTACGGAGACTTGAAACTCGACTCGCTGAAGAGACACAAAGATTGGAACGATTGTATGAAGCATATCGCAAGGCTGAGGGAGAGATTGCGGATAAACAAGCACTTATTGATGTATTAGAAAAAGAAGCCTTAGATCGTGAAATCGAACGTGAAGGTCTCGAACATCTTCTATCTGAAAAAGACAACAAAATTCGAGAACTTGAATTAGATGGAGCAAAATCCTCCAAGAGGGTAGAACATTTGGAACCTGAACTAGAAAAGATGGAAGAAAAATACTCCAAAGAGCGTGCTATGCTTGGACGTGTTTACGAGATTACAGAAGAACTTGATGAACAACTTCAAACAGCACAATCAGAATTAGAGGCTCGTGATGATTGGTATGTACAACATATGAAGGTCTTCGAGGATCTAAACCAAGCAATCAAAGATAGATATGAAATGATTGAATCAGCAGTAGAAAAGGCGGCAGAATTCCAGAAGGCTCAAGAGAGTTTCAAGCAAAGAATGGAAGAGGCAATTTCCACCGCACAAAAGACTGGAGCTACCATCCCAGTTGGACCAGTAGAAGTTTCAGTTGATGCTGGACCCGATGGTGTGTTAGGAACCGATGATGATGAGATTCAAGTGAATCCAGCGGGAACTGCGGAACAGGAAGAAGAGTGAGTTTTTGATGGGCATCGCCCAGCCAGGACAAGGCCCCTCAATTCTTGTTTCTGCAATGTCTATAGGTATGTTTTCTATTTCGTTCATGGTATCTGATCCAGGGGGTTTTGTTACTCTAGCGGGAGTTATTCTAGCGTGCCTTGCAACATTCATAATTTTCTTTCATCGAGATCCTGAACGACATATTCCTTCAGACAAAAAATTAGTAGTTTCTCCTGCTGACGGAAAAGTCATGTTTGTAGTTCGTGAACGATCTACTGGTCGTCGTCCTACAAATGAAGAGAGAAAAACGGACCAAATTGAAACACACCCATTGATGGGTGATTGGTTTCCTCAAGTACCTGAAAATCCGTTGAGCTTTGAAACTGAACAGAGATGGGAACCAGTCCATTCTGGTGAAGAACTCCCAACTGATGTTTTTCGAATTGCAATTTACATGTCTCCTCTTGATGTACATGTACAACGTAGTCCTATTTCCTCACAGATTGTTGCAATGGAACATCGTACTGGAAAGGGTAGAACACGGGGTCCATTTCGAAAGGCATCAAAGAAAGAGAGTGAAGCAAATGAGCGTGTAAGAACGGTCTTTCAATCTCACGAGGGAATTTCTATTGAAGTAACTCAAATTGCTGGTGCAATTGCTCGAACAATAATTCCATTTTCTTTTATTTCTGATTATCTTCAGCGAGGACAAAGATACGGTATGATTCGTTTAGGTAGTCGAGTAGATATTCGAGTTCCAGCAGAAGGAACTAAACCTTTGGTTGAACCGAATCTGATGGTTCTTGCAGGGACTACTCCATTGTTCAGAAGAGAGTAATCAAGGATAGAATAAGAAAGACAATCCAATGATAACATATGTTGCAAGTAGCATTGCCCCTTCCATCCAATTAGATTGCCCATCTCTTGCAATACTATTTGCAATCAAAACAGCAAGCATGCAAGCCGCAGTTTCCAATAATCCGAATTCAAAACTTAGATCGACACCTATTACCCAAGAGACTAGGATTACAAGAGGTGCAACAAATGCTGCAATTTGTACCGATGATCCAACTGCAATTCCGATAGATAAGTCCATTCGATTTTTCCCAGCCACCACAACAGCAGTGAAATGTTCTGCAGCATTACCGAACAAAGGCAGAAGAATTACTCCAATGAAAACTGCTGATAGACCAATTGCTTCACCTGCTGCTTCTACAGAATGAACCATTATTTCAGCCATCAAAGAAACAAAAATTGTTGCAAGCAGGAGTAATATTCCAGCATCCTTGAGTTCCATAGTCGGTTCTTCATGACCATGGGAACTCCCCGACATCATATCTGAATGAGTCTTGAGTTGGAAAAACAATAGCAATCCATAGGATGCCATTAAAACAATTGCAGTTAATCTAGAGACCATCAATACTCCTTGTACAATTTCAGATTCTTCAATCCCACTAGTTGATAGAGCAATATGGAATACAGTAGGCAAGATCAAGCAAATAGTTGAGAGAAGAAGTAGAGTTGTATTGATACTAACAGCCTGAGGATTGAATTTCTGTTCTTTGTGACGTAGTCCACCCCACAGGAATGAGAGACCCATTACTAACAGTAAGTTTCCAAGAATACTACCAATTAAGCTAGTTTTTACTAGTGTAACCATCGCATTTCCAAGTTGCAAATCATTACTTGAAAATGCACTGGCAGCAGCAAAAACAGCTACTATTGCAATAATTATTTCAGCAGCATTTCCGAATGTAGCATTTAGCAATCCACCTACCGATTCAGAGGTTCTTGTGGCAATCTCTTCTGTTGCCTTTCCCATCAAGAATGCTAATGGCATAATTCCAATCATCGAAGAAATAAATTGTATCGATTCATCAAGATGGGCCAATTTTGCATACCCTGCGATTGGAACTGCGATTAGAAGCCAATTAAGAAAAGAGTTTCTCGGGTCACATGCCGAAATAATGGAATAGATGCCTCCCCGTGTGCTATTTTCTGACTCACTACCATTTTCAGGGTGTTCGGACATACCACAGCCAAGTAAAGACGGAGCGTCAAGATTGCGATTCTCGGAGCCTTCATGTTTAGTATAGTCGAGCCGAGGGTATGTTTCCCAGTATCTCTATTGCTCTTTCTGGTTCTCCTGGGTCCGGAAAATCGACTATTGCTGAACTGGCTAAATCAAGTGGTTGGAAGGTTATTTCAGTTGAGAAATTAGCAGAGAAACACGAATTATTGGGAGAACTCGATAAAAAAGAACAGGCTANAGAAATCGACATTGAGAAACTCCGTCAAACTCTTGGCCGAATAAATGGTCCGTTGATCGTTGATGGACATCTAAGTCATTATTTGCAAGTAGATGCGGTCGTAATTCTAAGATGTAAACCGTCAATTCTTCGTGAAAGACTTCAGCAACGAGGATATCCTGAATGGAAGATAGAGTCGAATGTTGAATGGGAAATCATCGGCAGTTCTTGGTCCGATGTTGAAAATGAAAATGTTGCAGAATTTGAAACGTCATCATCTGAACCACACATGGTTTGGTCTTCTATTCAAGATTGGATTAATACCGGCCATCCTACAAGAAAACCATNTATCGATTGGATGAATGATTAAGACATTGCAGAACGTAGTTTAATTGCGTAATCTATTCCTGAGATAACGGTTAATGTTGTTGCTATCATCATTGCCCAGTAACAAATTTCTGAATACAACATTTCTTGCATTGAAACACCATGTATTGCCATACCTGCCAGAATCATAACTATTGCAATAGTTTGCGACATAGTCTTTCCTTTGCCTAATTTACTTGCTGAAAAGTCGATTTGTTGAACCTCGGCATACCCTCTTAGCCCAGTGATCAATGTTTCGCGACAAATGATGAGAATTACAGCCCAATAGGGAACCAAGGAAGAAGTCCAACTAGATACACATAGTAAAATTAGTACACTTTGAATAAGNATCTTATCAATCAATGGATCCATCATTCTCCCGAAAATGGTAACACTGTCCAATTTTCTCGCTAAGTATCCATCTAATGCATCTGTTGCCATACCAATGCTGAAAATNCCTAAAACTATCCACCAGAACCAAGAATCTGGAAAATTTTGTTCATTGCCCCAGCAAACAAAAATGGCAATCAGGACAGGGACTGCTCCNAATCTAGACATACTTACGATATTTGGCCANGGGCTCACCTTCCTAACCTCGTCCATGAACGGGTTTAGAATAACTCATGCAAGGTTCTTCCGGCGACTTCAATGGTGTAAAGAACCGGTTTCTAAGTTATTTTCTCGGCGTCAAGTTCATGTCAGTTAGAGTACCATCGGTAGTATGGGTCCAGCCATGTCTACGAAGTCTCGTTCCAGTTTCACGCTTGTATTCATCCTTTTATTCAGCATGATTTCGTTCTCCCCAGTGGCTGCAGATGACCACTATGATTACGATGATATTGGTGACCCGAATGATGTTCAGGCTCAAGAAATGCAGGCAGTTTGGGATNCAACATATGAGTACACCAGGATTACTTGGAGGAACATAGGTGGAGACGGTGGAACCGAAGGAGGAATTTCTTCCAGTACAATCCAAAATCTCCCATTAGTCAAATATCGCGTTTATCGAGCATCACAACCAATTAATGCATCAGATATTACAGATGGAAACTACACACATTTTGCCGAAGTTAATGCGTGTCTTCCTGAACAAGATGCATTTTCTTGTTTAGATCAGGAAAGAAGTGCTACTTTCTTGACTTCTCATACTTCCAATGGTTCCTACTACTATGCTGTTTCGACTGTTCTTTCTAATGGCGTGGAACATGGATTAGTTCANATGAATATTTCGCAAAATTATATTCCAGTAGTAGAAGAATCGAATCCAATATCAACACCTTTCAATCTTAAAGCAACTTATGATGGTGCCACTTCAGAGACAGTTCTAGAATGGGATAATACTGTACCAGTATTTTTCCCTGGCCAATTAACAGAAACTGGATTGAATGCATACACAATACGAATCTATGAACATCCAGTACCTGCTACCAGAGAAAATTGGGCAGATCTAAATCCTTCCTTAGTTGCCATGGATCTGCCAGCAGGTACCAATAGCCATCGTCTTGCAGTTCCGGATGGCACCGACAGAGAGGTCTACTATACTGCTACACTTATCGACAATGGATATGAAGATTTTAGGATGTTAACCTCGAATTCATTGAGTGAACCTGTTCGTGAAGATAATCGAGCACCAGTGCCAGCAATTGAAGTTGCAGCCTCNTTTACTGCCGATCCATCTACCGGTTTTGGAACATCGAGAGTTGTCTGGACAGACGATCCTCTTGAAGATGGGAATGAAACATATCGAATATGGAGGAGCTCCACACCTTTTGGTCAAAACGTATCTGGAGCGACATTAGTCGGTACATCTCCTGCTGGAGTTGAATTGTTTGATGTAGTGATAGATCAAGGAACTTTAGGAGAATCATATTACGCAGTTACTATTTCTGATTGGGTAAACAATCATGATGGATTAGTATCCTCAGGCTCGACTTCTACATTGATTTTTGAGGATACCTTCAATCCTTGGATAGCAGAGCCGACTGCGGTTTCTGCATCTTACATGAATGGTGTAACATCAATTACGTGGAACGATCAAATGGGTGCTGAAGGAGAAGTTTACCACGTATATCGTTCTGTAGGTACTCGATTGACTTCTGCTTCGAATCTGACCCTTGAGGCTGAATTAGTAGCAACTGTTCCAGATGGTGTTCAAAGTGCAACATATTCTGTCAACCCTGGAGTTGTACAGTCATCATATTATTGTGTAACTACTGAAGCAAGATATGGATATGTAAATGGAACTTATGAAGATACACGTTTCGTTCAAAATTGTTCAGAACCAACTTTAGAGGATACTAGAATGCCAAACCCCGCATTTGTATCAGAACCTCANTTAGAAGTAATGTCTTCTCAAAAGTATGTTCTTGTAAGTTGGATCAATAATATCGATGAGTCTGATGAGACTTATTCGATTTGGGCTCATCCAGGAAATCCTTGGGGTATTGATGATTGGGAAGATGAAGATGTACTTACAGAAGATATTGGCAACGATCCTAATTGGGTCCAACTATTGGATAATATCGAGGAACCTGAAGAGTCTACTACTATCTATCGAAATATCAACATCGGTGTAGGACTCGATCAATATAGATGGTATGCTGTAACTACTACAGATCTCTATGGTAACGAAAATCTTGCGTTATCTTCTCCGGGAAATGTCTGGAGAGTTCACGAGGATACTACTGCTCCATCTGCTGAAATTTCTATTGAAGGCGAAGATGAAGACGGTGAAGAATTCATTGCAAGAGCATTGACACGTGGAGATTACGAACTTTTATTCAAGGTTAACGAGATGTTATCTGAGGATCCAGTGATCAATGTTACTACTACAGATTATGATGAAATCGAAGGTACAGGATTCGCGTTTACAGAACAGGGAGGAATGGTAAGAGCCGAACCAGTCCCAGGAAGAGAACTGACCTATCGATTGAGAATGACACTACCATCGGGCCTTGAAAATGCTGAATTGAATGTTGAGTATACTTTGGTAGACCAAGCAGGAAATACGGAAACTACTACTGTTGTTGGTTGGCCAATAGATGTTCAGGATCCAGATATTCAGATGTACTCACCAGGTACTTCAAGTACGTACCTGTATGGAGAATACGTTAGGGTACATGGAAGCGTTAGTGATGATGTAGGTGTAGATTATGTTAGAATCAAGTTTGAAAAGGGCCTTGCTACTTCTACTATTACACGAACTGAATGGTTCAATGTAACAGACATTACCGCCCTTGATGATGATGGCAAGGTATTTGTTTTCGAGTATGTAGATCCTGCTGCTTCTTGGCCTGTTAAAGGTCCACAAAAACTCATGGTGGAAGCGGGAGATGCAGCAGGCAACGTTCGACAAATTTCGATAATTTTTACTGTTGATTTGTGCCAACGTTCTGTTAGTGGTTTTACTATTTGTGCTACAGCCGTTGACGACCTCACCCCTCCAGATATAGACAATGATGGAGTTCGTGATGACATGGACATGTGCATAGAACCAACGTTAGACGAAGTCGATCCTTCTACTGGTTGTTCTNCTCCTGGAATGTTTTCTGGAACATANATTCTGGTTTATGCAATGGGTGGCCTAAATCTAGTTTTACTAATTGCAGCAATATTGGCAGCATCAATGGCCAATGCNAATCCAAGTAAGAAACGACGTGGTGATGAAGAGGATATGATGGACGAGGATGATTGGATGGCTGACTTCATGAGTGGAGGATCGNNAGCCGGTTCTCCAGATGATGTGCGAGCTGACATGGAATCATTGAATACCTCAAAAGAAGATAAGAANGAAGAAAAGAAGGTAGAAGAAGAAGAAGATATTTTCCAAGAAAAGGTATCACGNCCTAANCGTCGTACNAAGAANAAATCCGAAGATAATGATGATGAAGACGATGATGACGANGGTGGCAGTTCTCGTCCTCGTGTACGTCGTCGAACGGTACGTCGTCGAACTTAGGCGGTTTTCGATGTTTGGAATGGACGATCCTTCAAAGGTCGTTGACCAGATTAGAAGTTATATTGCTGAGAGCCGTTTAGAATTAGCAGAAGTTATGGCTCAAGAATTGTCAACACATCTTCTTAACTCCAAGAGAGACAAAGATTTAGATCAAGTTCTTGTTTTAGTGCTTAGAGAATGGACATTGGTTCTTTTCATGAGGGAACAGTGGAAGGATGCTCACTCAGCAGCCGTTAGACTAGCGAAGGCCCGGAAGATTCAGACGCGTAGAATTCGTGCATCAGGTGATTTAGATGCAATCTCAAATGCAATACAATTAGAGGTTGAAGATCTCATTATTCATGGTAGAATTGAATCATCACGAGGAAGATTAAGTGCATCAAGAAAGAAATTTTCTTCAGCAATCAAATTAGACCCTTATCACATCGAGGCCCGAGTATCTAAAATAGGATCAAGATGGCGAATTAAAGGTAATTTGAAAGGAGCAAAATCTGATGTTTTAGACTTGTTAAAAACATTAGAAAAAAGTGATGGCGTTGAGAGAATTGGGGGTGTATTAGGAATGCGAGTATCTAATTCTCCTTTTGTTTCAACAGATAGAATTCTGGAGATTCTAAATGGATGTACTGACTCATCTCTAGGTTTACCAAATATTGTAATTGAAAAATCACAAAAATTCAAACAAAAAATCTCTAATGAAATTGCAGCAATTGAATCAGGTGAAAGAGAATCGAATGCCAGACTTGCTGCAGCTATCGATTCATTGACTCCTTCTTTAGATTATCATTCATATTCTGCAAATTAGTTAGCAGGGCCCTTGTATTCTAACCATTTTCTACAAGATGGACACCATGTCCAATTTCCTCCGTTTGCTACGGCTTCTTGAATTGGTCCATTGCAATGAGGACATACTTCTTCAGTTCCTTTATGTTGAGAATTATTATCATTTAAACGGCTAACTATTACAACTCCAATTACTCCAAGTAGGGCGATAGTTCCTAATATCAGTACTATGAATAATGTGGGACTAGTCTTTTCTGAATCGGCTAAATCTTCCTCCGTAGACGGAGAATTATCTGAAGGTTGTTCAATTATTTCTAGAGGACATGAACAATCTATTGGATCTACAGTAGATCCATCCCAACAGAGAACTGTGGGGCAAACAACATCATTGGTCTCATTAGAGGTATCTGAATTATTTCCATTTTCTGTTTCTTCCTCTGGAGCTTCACACACTAATGGATCGCTCGAATCATGATCGTAAGGCAATCCCGTACTACTTTCTGGTACACACCCATCATTATCTGGATCTCCGTGAGCTAGAAAATCAAATGGGAATAAATCTCCTGATTCTATTCTCAAACCTGTAGTTGGATCTATTGAAAATGTGTAATTGTCTCCAAATCCATCTCCATCTAAATCAATACATTGAGAGAAATCGTTGGGAAAAGCATCACCTGATGCAGGTGTCCTGTAGCCATCATTATCTGTGACGTATGTGTAATTATCACCACATCCGTCACCATCTCGATCTGTTGATTGTGAACTATCGTTAGGAAAAGCATCACCTGAGTCTATTCTCAGACCATTACTTCCTACAGTAAATGAATGTGTATCTCCTACTCCATCTCCATCGCTATCTCTTGATTGAAATGGGTTGTCTTTGAAGGCGTCTGCTACTCCTAATGGATGTGCCAACCAACTTTCATCTGGATCCGACACCCCATCGCCATCGGAATCTATACATCCAAAACGATCGATATCGGATTCACCAGAAATTGTGGGGCAATCATCCCCTTCATTTCCATTTGGATTATCTCCAAATCCATCGCCATCCGAATCTGCCCATTGTGTTTGATCGTTGGGGAATAAATCGTACTCATCAGGTACCCCATCTCGATCTATATCAGATACTAGTCTGGNAATAGTTCCTGTATGATTTACAATNATCAATGAACCATCTTGATCAACGGCCATCCCTCTNGGGATTCCAATTATNGAAAATGATGTGATTACACTCTCNTTCATGGGATCNANAAATTCTATCATTCCAGACGAAGATGTAGATGAATCACCNGNTCCAACAAAAATACCACCATCATTAATGTCAATTCCTATTGAGAAAACTTCGGCGTTTACTGGAATTGATCGAATAATTTGTTGTTGAATTGGATCATACATCTTCAACATAGAGTCCCACCCTGCAGTTATTAGAACACCTACTCCCTCTAACCAAGAGTTCACTCCAGTATAATTTTCATGAGTATANACAATTCCATCATCTGTCCATGTCATTGGATCTGAACCACTTGTTGACCANAATCTGACTCCNCCCTCTTGACCAATGGANCTCATTCGTTCTCCAGATGGATCGAATGAAATAGTCCAATGGACATCCGAATATCTCCATTCACGAATTATTTGACCTGCTTGAGAAATAACAGANACAACTCCATCTGCACTTGTGTTGTTCGGGTCTTCCCCATAAGTTGCAATAATTTGGTCGTGCATATTTATTCTAGCACGTCCAAAAACCGAAACAGTTGTCATAGCATTTAGATCGATAGTCCAGATATTCTTGTTTTGTTCATCACAGGCAACAATTGTTCCATCACTAAATCCAATGATTACTTTNTCGTCGCTAGTCCAATCCACACTTTTTGCAAATGGAATTGAGTCAGTNGGCTCTCCNAATTGAGGATGAGTACATTGCCGATTCCTNGTCCCTGAATCGAGATCCCATACAGTTANTACTCCCCCTGAATCAGCCATTGCTAATAGATCTCTATTNGGAGCCAATGAAATTTCNCGAGTTAANCTNGTTCCTAGTCTGCTATGGAATGCAATTCCAGAAGCGTCTTCACTCCAAATTTCGATGGTTCCATCTCTTCCCGAGGAAGCAGTCAGTCCGGAAACACTTGCTGATACATCTAANACATCAGCAGGTATCCCTTCACCNGCATTCACAAAACTATGCCACCCTACATCATTGAGGATTGTACCAACTTGATCGATGAACATCATTCTTCCAGGATCATGTAGTCCAACCAATAATTTGTCTCCATTTTGAGTCCAGGATATAGATGAAATATTCTGGGGAATTGGTGAATACCAATCTACTTGACCATCAATGTGGTTGAAATGAGTNACNACTCCTTCATTTGGTCTATTCCACCCGACAGTGTATCCTAGTCCATTTACGTCCCAATCAATTGCCCAAGCAGTAGCTTCAGTCCCACCAATTGCCCTTTCCCATAAAGGTTCAAGATCTGGAATTGAGTAAGCTGCAACCTTGTCTTGATTTAGATTATTTTGAAAATTTCTGAGAGTTGTTGCAACTACACTTCCGTTTGGAGATAAAGAACAATCAGTGGGCATATGTGTAGTGTAGATACTATTTGGATTTCCATTTCCGCCTANAAGATAGCTAGTTTCTACAGTAACAATTTCTCCTGGGATATTTGGATTATCAATACCTCCACAAATTACTACTCTACTTCCATCCTCTGACAAATCCATACCCCACAACATTCCATTTTCAGAACCTGTAAACCCTTTAGCCCAAGTCATTTGATGTGCATTTGTTGAATTTAATGGCCAACTTTCTCCCGTATCAATAACTTCGAAAACGACCAAATCATCATCTGAATCTGCAATCATCAGATGTTCTGAATCAAGCCACATAACGTCTACCAAAGGATCTGGATGTGGAGAATAGAAAACTAGTCTCCCATCACTAATATTCCAAACAGAGACTCTCTTTTCATTGATATCTACTCCTGCAATTTTACTACCATCAGGGGAAAAGTCGATTGCCCAAAGAGCTCCTGTTGTATCTGGTCTCCAATAATCTGCTTGGAAACCCTCACCACCAGGGGGGGATATTGTTTGAGTCCATTGAAAGTTTTGTACATAATGTTGATTTTCATCTTCTAATATTGCAGGTTCAGGAATCAAAAAACCCATGAATGAACACGCAATCAGTATCAAAGTCATTGACATTGCTGATGCCATCGAAAGAGCCTTGCCCATGAATCTCCAGAGTAGCCGCAACGCTTGACTCTTTGGCTCTCGAAATATTTGAATTACTTTCTAATCGTTATTATCTGGCTCATTATTTACGATATGGTTATGATGGCTATGAACACGCTGCATCTATGCGACACATCATCGATCGTGTTTTAGAGTTGCAAGATTCAGATTCTGAACCACCGAATAGCCCTGCTCCTCAGGATGGAGATTTAGCTGAATTATTGAAGACTTTACAGCCTAGAATTCGGGTATACGGNTGTGGTGGTTGTGGTAATAATACAGTTTCTCGTCTAACTCAGGAAGGGTTGTTAGATGATCAATATACTGTTGGTTGGGCCATTAATACGGATGCTCAACATTTACTCCGAATTCAAAGTGAACACAAGATGCTCATTGGAAGAACAGCAAGAGGAAGAGGTGCTGGAGGAGATCCTGAAATGGGTGAAAGAGCAGCATATGAATCTGAAAGACAGTTAACAGATTCTGTAAATGATTGTGACCTAGCCTTCGTGACCGCTGGTTTAGGCGGAGGTACTGGAACAGGGAGTGCTCATGTTATCGCACGTTTAGCTAAGGCAGCTGGAGCTCTAACGATTGGTGTAGTCACTTATCCGTTTAATTCTGAAGGAACACAAAGACGCCAGAATGCAGAGTGGGGGCTTGAGAGATTGAGAGAAGTGTGCGATACAGTAGTGGTCCTGCCTAATGATAGATTACTGGAAGTAGAAGGTGTTCGAGANCTTCCAATTGCAGCAGCATTTCGTGTTGCAGATGAATTACTAATGAGATCAATTGCTGGAGTAACTGAATTGATCGCAAAAGAAGGATTGGTAAATCTTGATTTCGAAGATCTACGTTCAGTAATGGTGAATGGAGGTGGAACTGCGATGATAGGCTATGGGGAAGGAAGAGGACAAGATAGGGCAGAATATGCTACACGTCAAGCATTAGAATCGCCATTATTAGATATTGATGTATCAGATGCACGGGGTGCACTGGTGAATGTTGTAGGCGGAAAGAGCCTAACATTGGGAGAAGCAGAAATGTGCGGACAAATTATTCGAGAAAGTATCAACCCCAACGCTAGAATTATCTGGGGCGCTACAGTTGATGAATCNCTAGGNGAGGAATTACGTGTGCTGATTGTCTTGACGGGAGTAAGNAGTGATCATATTCATGGAACATCCATGCAGACCCGTTCTAGAAGTATCAGGTCCCGTTCAACAACCTTCATTCGTTGAATCAAACAGTTCCGTCGTTCTTAAGTGGGGCACGGAAGTCGCACCGAAGGCTGAGGGTGTACTATGGCGGATGAAATGGATAGCAAAGGCTCTGTCGAACAGCGGGCGCAAGCCATGCAAGATGACATCGAGCGCTGGTTCCGCCGACGTCAGCGTGGTGATTGGGCGCGTATTTTGCGAATGGCCCGTAAACCTTCGAAAGCTGAGTTTCGTCAAACAGTAATTGTTTGTGGCATTGGCATGTTTGTACTAGGAGCAATAGGTTTCGGAGTTCTTTGGTTAATGGATAACCTTCTTCCATCTTTCTTTTCATGGCTTACAACGCCAACAGATGTTCAATTCAACAATCCATAAGGTGATTAAAATGTCAAATGCATTCGTAGTTTATGTTCGTAATGAAGAGCAAGTACTTCTNATGAAGCGTGCAGATAGTGTCAGCGAATTCCCACTAGCTTGGGATGGGATTTTTGGGGTAGGTGATGCAAATGATTTGGATGTAGTTTTTCAGCGAATAAAAGAAGCTACTGGAATNGAACNNGACAAGATATCTCATATTAGAACTGGAGAACCTAGAGGTTTAGCCTTTGGAAACGTTTTGAATGAAGTGACACCTGTTTTAGTCGCTACTACAGAAACACATGTTGTCCCTGCTGCCCTATATTCAGAATTTGAATGGATAGATGCAGGTGATATGAGAACTAAGGATTACTCTATTCCATCACTAGTTGAGATGTATGGAGATGTTGGAAGTTATCTCTATATTTTGAAGACATCAATAGGTCAAGAAGCGAATGTTGCTAACGAAATTCGTGCCCGTCTTTCTGGTTCTGGATCTCTTGTTGATATTGTGGACGAGATTTATGCTGTTTTACAATCTGATCATATGAGAGGATACATCTTTGTTGAAGCATCCGCTCAACATCATGTTGAGAAAGTTATCGGAAGAGCTGGAAATCGAACAACTCCGTTGAAAAATTGCCGTAAAGTTCTGGAAGGAGAAGCTCCGTTTAGGGATATTTTCCCTCACTTAGAACCTAAGGCTGCCACTGCAGGAATCTCTGAAGGAGACATCGTAGAAGTTCGTCTTGGAGCATTCAAGGGCCAACGTGCACGTGTGACGAATATTGCAGATAGCAAAGAAGAAATCACTGTTGAATTATTCGATGCTCCAGTTCCAATCCCACTAACNGTTCGCGCAGACCAAATNAGAGTAACTCAGAGAGTGGAGTAGTTTCGCACCGATTAAATATAGGAAGAAAGTCGCCGCGCTGTAAAGGAGAGGAATCACATGTCTGCCCGCAACGAAACACCTCATGTCATAAANCAGACATTAGGGGTTGCAAAATGCAATGGTAGTTGGGATACTTCTACAGAGAATCTGACTATGGACCAGGTAAAGCAGATTGCAAATAAGCAGGAAGATCGTCTTACTGGTGCAACACTTTTTGCTCGTTGCCGTGAGGTAATGGGTACATGCGTTGCTATGCGTGTTAGGATAGAAGGACTTGAGCCAAAAGAGGCATTGAAACAGATGAAGGAGGGAGCGTTCGAAGCGCACTTTTCCTAATCTGTCACGCAGCGCGGGAGAGGACTTGTCCTCGTAGACCGCGGAGGTGATGAAAATGAAAGAAAAAATTCAGGAAGCAATCCAACAGGCTCTCGACGAGGCTCCGGAGCGAAAATTCGTTGAAACACTAGAGTTCTCGTTCACTATCAAGGATGTAGATTTGAAGAATCCAGCGAATAGGATTCAAGAAGAGATTCGTCTTCCTCATGGTCGTGGAAAAGACATCTCTATTGCTATGTTTGCATCAGGCGAAATGGCTGTGAAAGCAAAGGATGCAGGTGTTGATGTTTTAGATCCGGCTACAATCGAAGACCTTGGTGGAAATCGCCAACAAGCACGAAAAATANCAAAGAAGNATGATTTCTTNCTNTCTGAAGTTCCTCACATGGGTAANATTGGGCGATTCCTTGGNCAGGTATTAGGTCCTCGTGGTAAGATGCCTCGTCCAGTTCCTCCAGTAATGGATATAACTGCTCTAAGTAACGGTCTAAGAACCACTGCTATGATTCGTTCTCGAGACAAAATTACATTTCATGGTCCTATTGGTTCCCGTTCTCAAACTATTGACGAATTAACTGANAATGCTTTGGCGATTTGGAATCGTGTAATGAGTAAACTCGAACGNGGNCATAACAATATTCGCTCATGTTATGTTAAGACATCAATGGGTCCATCNGTCAAGATTGAGGTGATAAATTGATTCCTAAGGCTGCTCAGTGGAAAAAAGACCGTGTAGGTCAACTCTCAGATATTCTCAAGGCCGATGGAGTTATTGGAATTGTAGATATTTCCGGAGTTCCAGCCACTAATATGCTGGATATGCGTGCTAATCTTAGATCTGGAATGACTGCTACAATGGCGAAGAAAACCCTNATTCGACGAGCTTGGAATAATGCAGGTCTTGATGAAGGACATTTGGATATGCTTCTTGATGGCGTAGTTCAGCCAATGTTGGTTCATACTGAAAATTACAATGCTTTCCAATTGTACAAAGAATTGGATAAGACTCGTCAAGGACGTGCNGCCAAAGATGGAGAGATTGCTCCTGATGATATTGTTGTAGAANAAGGCGAAACAGAATTTGCCCCAGGTCCTATTGTTGGTGAATTAGGTGCTGTAGGCATTCCAGCAAAGATCGATAAGGGCAAGGTAGTAATTCAGAAAACAACCACTGTTGTAAAGGCTGGAGAGGCTATTGAGGGAGATTTAGGTATGATGCTNTCTAAGTTAGGAATCAATCCTATTGAAATTGGACTAATTTTATCNGGTGTGGTTGAAGAAGGAACAGTTCTTNCTGCTGATTCTCTTAATATTGATTCAGATGCTTTCAGGAACGATATCATTACAGCAATGTCAGGCGCATTCAATCTTGCTTGCAACGTTTCTTGGTACACATCGGAGACTATGCCAACATTACTTTCCAAGGCCAGCACAGAGGCATTCAATGTCGCTGTTGAAGCTGGTGTATCCAATGAAAAGACCATCCCGGTCTTTATTTCGCGTGCNCAAGGGCGCGCTTTGGCCCTTGCTGGNCATNTAGATTCCTCTGCCCTGGACGATGAANTCGCNGNGATGCTCGGTNCAGCAGCAGCTTCNGCTGTTGTTGTTTCTGATGCCCCAAGTGATGATGCTGCAGAAGTGGCTGATCAACCCGAGGAAGAGGAAGAAGAGGAGGAAGAAGGCGGCTTTGGCGGCCTCGGAGATCTCTTTGGTTAAATAAAAAAAAGAAGGTGAAAAAAAATGGAATATGTATACGCTGCTATGTTACTGCATTCGGCTGAGAAGGAAATTGACGATAAGACTGTTACAGCGGTTTTAACTGCTGCTGGTGTAGATGCTGATAAAGCAAGAGTCAAAGCTCTTGTGGCATCTTTGTCTGATGTCGACATTGGTGAAGCAATGGCTACTGCTGTTGCTGCTCCNGTGGCTGCTGGAGCTCCGGCAGCCGCTGTTGGTGGTGGAGATGCCCCAGCAGCTGCTGAAGAAGCACCNGCTGAAGAAGAAGAGGAAGANGAGGGCGGCGGATTCGGCGGCCTCGGCGACCTCTTNGGCTAATCAACGAAGCTACATTTCAGATACGAACCCCGTACTAATACGGGATTGACTGTGGATTACTGGCCGTTCGGCAATCGGGCGGGCGCCACTGGGCGGTTCTCACCCCCTCTGTGTCCAGACTACATCAATCCGAAGTGTGATGTCAGATGACATTCTCGAATCTATTGTGAGCTACGCGACAGTCTATGAGATCCCAGTCAGTGTCGGCTCAGTCGATGNCATTCGNTCTTTCAGAATCATAGCTGAAATGGCAGGNTGGACAGTNACTCGCCACGAAGGNAAGAGACCNGTNCATCGTATGGCGATAATTATGCCACTTCAACAGTCNGTTCGAACGTTTGGAATAGTAATTGACAATGGTCCANTNGAAGGTGCTGCAATGCAAGCATGGTCTCATACTCCTGGCTCTGCAGGGGAGATTACTACAACAGAATGGGTTCTTCCTGAAACAATCGATGAAAACATGTGGAATGATTTCATCCGNGCATGGTCTGCAGATTTACCTAGAGTTCCCAATCGCTGGACATTTTGGGAAAGAAGTCGTATTGGATATATGCTACCTGAATATGGNAGATCAAAACGAAGANTAGCAAGTTGGGGTTTGGATAGAAAATGGAAAAAAACCGAGGAAATAATAGTAAATTGGCCTCCAACTAGTGTATATGAATCTGAATAAATCAAACGGGACATTGAAAAACATGGACCTATCATAACTCATTATGGACCTAGCGGAGACGTTCAAAGATCGTCGAAGTCAAGTTATGTTAGGACTCTCAGTCTTCTTCATGTTCCTTTTTCCAATTTATTTTGCGATGGTCCCAGGATTAGTTGGTCTAGATGATTCTTCTTCCGCTAGTGGACCATCTGGGTTGTGGACGGTTTCTTTTACTGAAGAAACATTGACACAATCTGAAACCACAGATGCATTATCTGATGGTGATACGCATGAAGATACGTTCGTAATTACGGAGGAAATGATTGGAGATAACAAAAATTTGGCTTCAGTAACGATGACAATACAATGCCAAGATCAGGGAGCAGTAGGACCTGGACAAAATAACGGAGTAGATGCATCATCAGATGTGTCTGGAGTTAGTGGCGAACTTGCAGATCAAACGGATGGAGGAAACTGTGGAAACGGTAATGCTGCATCAATGACTTGGGTTTTGATTGATGGTTATGATGGAGCGGATTACGAAGCAGATGGCACTGAATCTGATATTCGTTCTCGATGGATGGATTCTGATGATGGACGTGGAGACTGGATTGTTGAATTAACAGCAGATGTTCAAAATGATTTAACAGGATTTTTCGTTGCTTCAGATGATCAAACATATGATATTACTTGGACTGCAACTATCTTTGAGGTATCGATGCAACCTGTTGTAGATATTGAAGATCCGACAACTGCATGATTCATGTTTTTGCATGAATTTTAACAACATCGTCATTTGCTAATTCATGTTCTGCACCAATTA
>NZTS01000041.1 GCA_002697105.1 Methanobacteriota archaeon
TGGGAAGCGTATCCTGAATTACCAGATGGAATTTCAATTGATCCAGTTACAGGCCATATTTCAGGAACCCCTACAACATTACAATCATCACAATCCTACACNATTTGGGCNAACAATNCAGGNGGAANAACAACNTTTGAACTTTCNATCAGNATTATNGANATTCCAGCATCNATTGANATNTCNCCAANTTCAATTGTTCTAACGATTGGAGAATCGATGAATCCTGCTCAAATTAGTGCATCTGGTGGTCAAGTAATTGAANGGGGCATTCNTCCTGAANTACCAAATGGCCTTCTCTTCGATACAACGAATCTATCGATTACAGGNANNCCNTCTGAGCTAATTCCTGAANCCCTCTATACNATNTGGGCAAATAACTCAGGTGGATCACAAACCACATCAATTTCAATTACAGTAATTGACATCCCACCTACAATCGAATATGTTGATGAACATGTATTCTACTCTAATGTCTCCGAAGTTTTGATTGAGCCAATTGTGANTGGTGGAGCGATTTTGAATTACTCTATTGATTCTGACTTAGTTAACGGATTATCATTTGATTATNCTAATGGTTCAATTGTTGGAATTCCANGTGAGNCTCTCTCAAGAACACAATTTACCATNACTGTCAGTAATTCTGGAGGAACTGCCGTTGCAACTCTTAACATAACNATTCTATCAAGCGTAGGATGCATGGATCCTTTAGCTGAAAATTATGACTCAGTTGCAANTTTAGACAGTGGATTGTGTATTTACACTGATTCAGATGGAGATGGTGTAGCAGACATCAACGAGATTCAAGGTTGTACGGACTTGGATGCTGTAAATTATATGACAACTGCAACTGATGATGACGGTTCCTGTATCGGTCGATTATCAGTAATTTATCCAGAATATTCAATCGTACTTATCGTTGGTCAAAATAATGTTTCAATAATACCAGAAGTATTGGGTCAAACCGTGGAAATATGGTCAATAGAACCTTCTTTACCCGAACCTCTAGAATTCAATTATCTTGTTGAAAATGGAGTNTTGACAGTTGGCAAAGGATCAATTTCAGGTATTCCACTNCAGCNTCNAAATTTGAGTAATTATACAATTANAGCAATCGATGAAGACACCAATCAATCACTTTCTATTCGTATTTATTTACAGATTTTAGAAGATACAGATGGTGATGGAAAGCCGAATGTAGGGTCCGNTAATTGGATCGAAGACTTGGATGATGATGATGATGGTTATGTAGATTCAATAGAGGAAGAATGCGGTTCGGACCCTGAAAACGCAGCATCNACCCCAGACTTGGATTCTGAAGGAAAATGCGTTCAGGAGCAAGTAAGCGATACTGAAGAACCCCCAATTCCTGAGACCACAGCAAATCTCTACTATTGGTGTATTCTTCCGTTGGCAATCATTCTAGCAGTAATGTTCTTCTCTTTGTTTTCGAGGCAAAGACATAACGAAGAAGAGAATAAAGAATCAGAATTAGATGAGTACAATCAACCGCTTGAATTNACTTAATCGGCTCTAATTCCAAGAAGAATTAGTCCAATTCCAAAGATTCCTATTCCATATGCTAGTAGTGGTGTNAGNTTAACTTTGTATGAAATTTCAACATTTACGCTTTCTTGTTCACCACCCAGCGAGTTTCCAACGACTGCACGTAAGTCACCTCCGTCTAGTGACCAATTTAGAGATCCTTCAGCATCTGGCCCTCCTGCTAAGAAAACCATATTTTCAGTATCACAAACAAGATATCCATTACCTCCATCAATACATTCGTCGGCATATTTGGCATCAACAATACCTACCCAAACATCATTTGAACCCCATTCAATATTTACATCTGCAGCAATTAAACTTGCAACAACAGCAGGAACAGATACTCCTTCATCCACCATAATTGCATTATCACAAACATCGAGGAATGAGATTCCAGAATCGCATGCAGGAATATCAGCACTTATTGGAGGTAATTCTCCGCTATATCCTACAATNCCAGTAGGAATAAAAATGAGAATTAGTATNGCTCCATTCACTATCCACTTGAGTTTCATAATTGGTNTTGAATACTTCACCCAAATGAACTTGGTTAAAATTTGAANCATGATACAGTCTTCCTTGTGTGATACGGAAGTGTGCACTACGCCCAATCTGTTGATATATAGGAAGAAGGTGTAAGTGTATTTCCTAGGTGAGCGGAGCATGCAGGAACTACAACAAATAAATGAACAAATGAAGAATCTACGTAGCAGAACATCCGCTACGATACTTGTGTTTTTGATGGTGACGAGTACTACTCTGGCAATGATGCCTGTTGGTGCAGATTCGTCNTCTACAGGTTCAGGAATTTATGCAACTGATATGGAACAAACTCCAATCCANTCAACNGGNCAAGGTGGTTTCCAACAAGGTGGAGCACCAGTCCCAGGNGCAGTAGACAGGTCACTTTTCACCCACCCAGCTCTTCGTGACCCCTCATGGGCAGACCTATTTTCAGGAACGGGAAAGATAGCTGATTTATCCGCAACATCACTTCGATCTGAAGCCTATGCATTCCTNCTCGAAGAGACAAATCTTGGAGACCACGACAACGATGGTATTGGAGATTTGGACGATTTAGATGATGATAACGATGGTATCTATGACTTGATTGAACGTTTTGATGGTTGTTTCGGAACAGACCCATTAGATCACGATAACGACGGGGTTGTTGATGAATTTGATAATGATGACGACAATGATGGTATTTTAGAAGGTCCAATTGATTATACTCAAGGCGCAGATCCATTGAATGTAAGTACAGACAGGTACGTTATTCCAACAACTATTCACCCTTGGACCGGCACTCAAGTTGGTTCTGGATATTTGGTCGATCAGAATCCATTAGATCGAGATAATGATGGTGTGGACGATGAAGACCCAGACGGCAGTGGCCGTGAATCATTCGANGAAGATGATGATAACGATGGTAGGTTAGACCAATTCCTTTGGCCCTGTGATTTCGATGGTGATGGGATTCAAGATTACATGGATGATGATGATGATGATGATGGTGTCGATGACTATCTGGACAGGGATCCGTATAATAGTTCAATCACTCAAACAATGGTAGCAGCAGCAGCAGCAAGTTCCTCTGATGACATCATATTTGACGCCGCAATATCTTGGAATTTCAACAGTTATGCTGCATATTCATTTAGTGTAAATTACGTTGAATTAGAGGCACTTTATCACCCTAATAGTCCTTCATTTACTACTATTCTTGATGGTGATTTAGATGGTGANTCAATCCCTAATTTCTTGGATCCAGATAACGATGGAGATGGCTTACCGGATTCCTCTGATACTGATGATGATAATGACGGTCTTCTTGATATGTGGGATCCAGATGACGACAATGACGGAATCAAAGATGTCTGTCTTCGAGTGGATACTAATGGAGANGGTGTAATTGATTATCCGGGTATTACAGGAGCNTTAGAAACCCCTGGAACAGATTGTGAAATGGATTACGACCAAGANCTTGATGATGATCGTTGGAGAGCAATGGATCAAGATTATGATTTGACAATGGATTGGTTTGACGAGGATATGGGTGGAACACCAAATCCTGACAATGACCTAGGTCCTCCTGCTGTAGATATCAACGACGATCCTTGGGATTGGGACAATGACGGAGTTCAGAACGAAAACGACTCTTACATGAATGCAACCCAGACACAAGTATTCAGTGCAACAGGTTGGAATTGTCCAACACCGACNAACAAAAATCCTCAGAATCCAGCTCCTGAATGTATNACTGAGAGAAANTCATTCGTTGGAAATAACGATTGGGATGGTGACGGAATAAACAATTGGTACGACGTTGACGACGATAACGATGGTGTACCTGATTTCTTGGATATTGATTGGAATTGTGACCTCGACGATGATAATGATTTACACTTGATTAACGGTTCTCGATACAGAGATGATGGACCGAATGATATCGATGCAGATATTGATGGAGACGGATTACTGAACGATGAAGATTGGGACGACGATAACGATGGAATTAACGATTTATTCGATCCAGATGATGGTAATTGTGGCGAACTAGACATCGATAACACTGATGATTTTGCTCAACCTTACTACCCTGTCCAAGATGGAGCATCAATAAGTGGCGCTCTCGATGGNCAAGTCTACAATTCNAATATGTCAGATTTCTGGAATATGAGTCATACGACTAANCCATTTACTNTGGCAAATGGATTTGTATTGCCTTACAATGGCTATGATTCTACNACGAATCCAGTAACAAATGGTAGAATTCCNGAGTTCTATTGGTATTACATCAGTCGTTGGAGTCCGTGGAATGGAGACAATGCTTGGGATATCGATTCAGATGGAGACTCCCTAATTAACGGACTAGATGTTGACCAAGANGGTGATGGTTTACCAGACGGCTGGGATCAAGATGAAGGAAATGACGGAATTCTAGATGTTGATGATGTACGAATGGGTGGGACTTTCAATTATGATAGATGTGGATGGAACGCTGTTGGAGGATATGTTTGCGGATATGAGTACGCTTTCACTTACATGTTACCTTTGGATTCAGGAACAAATTTCCAGTACACGAAACCGTATAGTATCCGACCTGATAGTACCTATACCGATGGACAATATGATGGTGCAAATAGTAACGGAAATTTCGATTGTTTTGAAGCCAGTTGTTGGCACTTCGAATTCAATGGACAAACCTCTGCTGCTGTTACGTTTGATGAGATTAACCATAACAGAGATTTGATGATTGCTTGGCGAGGTCTTAGTGCTGGGCTCTTCAATTGGAATGCAGACATAAATGGAAATTTCTTCCCGGACGAATATGCCGACATGCTGAACGANAGTGTAGATCCGGATGATGACTGCGGTGCTCCAAATGCAGGCACTCCTAATCCGCAATGTATGTTCAATGATACTGCCGATTTAGACGATGATTTTGATGGCATATATGATCACTGGGATANGGATGATGACAATGATGGAATTTGGGATTTCTTCGAGATTGATGTTAATGATGACTTAGACGATGATGCCAATACCCTTCCTCCTGGAAATTTCTTTACAGGTACAAACTGTTTTGATAATGATGATGATGGAACAGATACTGACCCAGACGAGGATGGATTTTTCCAAGCTGTATGGGACAAAGGAATCTTAGGTCAAGGACTACTGTTCCCTGAATATTATGATGTTGACAATGATAATGATGGAATTGTTGATNCTGAAGATCCAGACGATGATAACAACGGAATTCTAGATGTTACACAAGAGTTGACCTGTTTTGTTGGTGAAGAACAGTCACCTTGGGACCATGATAATGATGGTGTACCCGATTGGAAAGACACTGATTGGGACATGGATGGTATCTCGAATACAATTGAGCGTGCCAACGTAACTCCTTGGATATCTCCATGGGATCATGATAACGATGGAATACGCGACGATGTTGATCTGGATGACGATTCTGATGGTATGATGGATAAAGATGAGATTTTGCTTTGGCCTCAGAGGTATAACAACGAATCTACGAACCCATGGGATCACGATGACTTTGGTGGAGGATTAGGAATTGCTAATCCAAGTGATCCATCTACGGGTCCAGATGTTATTGACAATGATGATGATAATGACTCTAGAGTAGATGGTGATTGGGATCAAATTGAAGATAACGAACTTTCTTCTGATTGGGATTCTGATAACGACGGAATACCTGATGAAGATGACAAAATCCCTACCCGGGTAAACATGAGTATTCCTGAGGTAATGTGGATGGATGGAAAGAAAGCAGCCATATTCTCTGGTTCCGTATCTTGGCTAGATCCTGCATTAAGCCAGTTTGTGCCAGCACCAAATCTACCTGTTCAAGTAACGATTGAATGGGCAAATAACGGAACNGTTGCTCTAGAAACGATTGATGTACTATCTACCCAGTTTGGTGGGTTTACGGTAGGCCAATTCTTACTACCAGAGGATTTGGATGTAGGGCCAAATACGACGTACAATGTGTATGCGGAGGTAACTGAGATGTTCATCCACGACGGAAGTCAGTCCGAACTCTATCCGCTGGAGATTAGAGCAAATACCACATTCGATTATGTCGCTCCAGAATATTTGCGAAGCGGAGAGAACCCACTTTATCTTGATTTCAAGACCCATTATTCTGCTGATTGGGATCGTGGTATATTCGATAATAGAATCAAGTATGCACCGGTNGCATTCAACGTAAGTGGAGGACCATTTGGTAATAGNCAAAACCCATCTTCCTTTGATGGAGCAGGTCAAGGATTCCGAGCAGATGAAGGAGGATACGTTTCTCTAACATTTGTTCAATCTTCAGGGGCTCAAGGCGAGTGGAAGCAGGTTCGTTATAATGCATCATTGGACAATGGTCCTGGCACGATTCCAGGCGGATATGAAGAGATTATTTGGAATGCTTTCTTGAATGATCATGATGTTCTTGGAACTTACACATATTCGAATACAACTTTGCCAAAGGGGAATTACGAATTTGCTGGAAGAGTAGATATGAGCTACGCTGGGTCAAATGAATGGCCTTTCCCATGGCTAGAAGGAGATGAAACTGATACCTTCATCATCAAATCAATGGAAAGAATGTATATCGGTTCTCAAATCATAGTACCATCACATAATCCAGTATTCTTCTGGGATGCTCAACAGTTTACCGGGGCAAGTTTCGGTGCATGGAGACCAATGTTTAGTCAACAGGGATTAATCAATGCAGGATTCGATACCGACTCTTCCGGAGCAATTGAGCAGAGTGAATTTGATGTTGTAGCGAGTGGTAGACAATATGCTGTTCTCTGGAATGATAATTTGGCAGACTTGCCTCTAGGGGATGCTGATGAAGGAATTGATTCACCATTGCGAGATTATGTCAGCACNAATAGCACTCATTGGTTTATTGCTATGTTGAACGGTGCAGATTCCAACGCACCTCCTTGTGGTCCAGTAGATCCTCTAGACCCAGAGAGCCCAATTCGNTGTGAGATAGTTCCAGAGATGAATACTGGTGAACGATTTGAAACAATTGGAGACGTCAAGAATAGAACACTATCACCTTGGACAGAGGCAAGTATGGTTCTCCAAGTCGATCTAGATCAGGATGGAGTATTTGCTGGAACTAGAGAGAATACTAACGCAAAGGTTCCACAATTAGCAGGTGGTTTAGCTATGGTNAATTTCTCATGGGATTGGTATGAAACCTATGAGGCACTGACTTATGGAGTGAGGATGAATTTCGTTGATTCTAACTTCTTCTTCACAGGAAATCAGACATTTACTCTTTCACCTACTGGTGCTTATGTGAATGTTAGCGTTGTGGGAACAACAGATTTCCAGTTGAACTCAGTTCCAACTCTGTATAGAGGAATGAATACAACCTTGGAGGCTAAATTGATTGATAATGCAAATCAGGCGGTCCCGTTCCAACCAGTAAATTGGACTTGGTCAGCAAATGGCACTTCAGGATTAGCTCAAACGAATCAACAAGGAATTTTCAAGATCGATTTGAATATTAGTAAATCTCATGATCTAGGTAATTTCTCTATGTCCTTTGGATTCCCAGGCACAAGTCGTCTGAAGAGTTCTTCAGTCTCTCAGAACCTATGGGTCGTCAGTCGAACGTTCATCAATATTGANTCCACAACTAGTGGCGAAAGGTCAAGTGGNGACGTATGGTCNGTTTCTGCTCAGGTTACAGATGATAATAGGACACCTTCAATCCGAGANCTGGGTCAAGCATTAGATGGACAAGGAGAAAACGGTGGAAAGGTACTATTGATCTTTGAAGGCACTGATTTTGAGAATAGACAACATCGTCAAATCATGTCTACACTTTATCCAAATGCAGGTTCAGTATATCACGAAATGCTCCTCGATCCTCAATTACTTCAAGATGATCCACAGTCTTTCTTGCCCGATGGTTTCGGACCAGTAAATGTAATTCTNAGATTTGAAGAGAACCTACCTCACGAAGGATGTGTTGCTCTTGAAGAGTATATGTTGGGAATGCAAGGCGCATGGGATCCATGTTCTTCTGTACCCAATAACGAGCATTATCGAAGAGAAATGCAGTACAATGTTGATGGATTCTATCTAAAGGGTAGAACTACACTAGATGTTGATGATCAGATTGTCTACACTAGTGAAGTAAATCCAGTAACTGGAGAAGTTATTGAAAAGCCTATGACAATCACTGGTAGATTAACAGATGAATTAGGTGGAAATTTATCAAATCGTAATATTCTCGTAAGTTATCAAATGACTGGATCTGCTGTAGAGGCACCTCAATGTCAGCAGGGAACTACTGACTCAGATGGTTATTTCTCAATTGATTGCCCATTGAATGACGTTATGGCAGGACAAGCACAAGTAACAGTCCGTTACAAAGCCGATTTGAATAATGACGGATACAGATACAAGGATTCAACAGTAATCAAAAACTTTGCAGTATTTTCAAACAGTACATTGTTGATTGAAGAAGTTGGCCCAATGCTAACTGACGTAGATCGTTATGTGTTCCAAGGTAATGGAACAAGCATTCCTGTACTTTACCTCAAAGAACCATTCCATGTTCATGCGTTATTGCAACAAAGTAATGGAAATACGCTAGGTGGTAGATGTTTGAATATCTATCTGAGTCCTGAAATTAATCCACGTCCAATTGCATCAGCTGTTACTAATGATGCAGATGGCCGAATTGAATGGTATTCAGGAGATACGGAACAAAATCCTAGTCGTCGTGGAGTTGAACCAATTGGAGGCTCAGGCTTGGAAGGATTCCGTACCTTGAGAGTTGCATATGAGCCAAAACTTGCAGTTAATGGTGGCTGTAATCAAGAGGCAAATGCAGTAGTCAACGGATCGTACATGGATATTACAGTACTAGTAAGAAGCCGAGTCGATATTATTCTACAAGACACTTGGTCAAGAAACGGTGGATATCAACCGGACGAATGGGTAAATGGAACCGTACAGATCACTAGAGATAGATTGGATGTACCTGTATCTGGCGAACAAGTAATCTTTGTTCGAGAGTATTGGAACGGATCTGCTTGGGTTCTTGAAAATGTAGAATATGTAACTACATTGGATAATGGATATGCTTCGTTTTCCTGGCAATACACCGGAACCGACGTACCTGGTGCAGAAGACGGAATAGAGGCAGTTAATGGTAAATGGAGAATAGTTGTACAATTCCGTGATTCACCATTCTTCCAAGAGTCATTCCTCAACAACACGCCTGAAATAGAATTAGGAGATCCTCCTTTGATGGAACAGGCTGGCGGGTTCTTCCAATTACAGTATATATTGCCATTAACAATTGCACTTCTATTGGCAGCGCTAATTGGTGCTGTAATGTATCGTAATTACCAAGAGCGAAGGAGAATAGAAATTCTACGAGGAATTTTGACTGACTCTCTGATGTCTCTACGAGCATCAAACGAATACATACAAGCGATATTCAACTGTTGGAAAGAATTGGTTGCATTCTTCCGTAGTAAGGGTGCTATGAAGAAAGTCTATGAAACAACTCGTGAGTTTGAAGACGCTGTTAACAAAATGTTGGGCGGAATAACTCCACCTCATGAATTGGATGCTTTCCTAAGTCTGTTTGAAGAAGCACGTTATTCAGATCACAATATTGGTGCAGCTCAAAGAGATAGAGCAATTCAGACATTGCAAGCAATTGTCAACAGCCTAACTTTAGCATTAGGTGAAAATCAATTAAGTCGCTCAGCAGTTGAATCAGATTTGTATAACAATTTGACTAAGGCTGGCGAATTCGTCGATGCTGAAGGAAATGTTCGTCAAGCAGGCTTAGAAGAAGAAGGCGCAGATAACTTCTCACTGTAAATGAGAATTACTGATTTTGCACCAATGTGTAGCGATAGCCTTAGTTACAAAATAACATATTATAGTGTAAAAAGTAAACTAAGGTACTTTGAAACCATCGGCTGTTGCTGAAATAACTGCAAATTAACGCTAAAATGTTATTTTTTTAGGGGTTTTTATATACTGTATGGCNGAATATGGTTAACAATCCTTAGGAAAAGGAGTGAAAAAATGGAAGAAGAACTTGATACGAAAATGATGATGACAGAATTGATCGGCTCGCTTGCAGTCGTTTACTTCGCAGCGCGCTTTGCTATGCCTGGCTCGCCGACGATGTACAGCGCAATGGCAGCGGGGTTAGTCCTTGCAGTAATGATGATGACCTTTACAGGCGCTATGATTCTGCCATGGATTACGATTGGAAAGATGGCTAATGGTGACATTACATGGCAAAATGGGGCTCTAGCCTTTGCAATGCAGATGTTAGGCGCTGTCCTTGCATGGACAATCAATATGTGGAGTGCTGGTGTGCTNGACAATGCAGACACCATGTGGTCCGTGGGAACCATGGACGTTCAAGCAGGTGCTATGACGTTAATTGGCGGTTTCCTGTTAATGATTGTCTATGAGCGTCTTGCAGGAGATGGCCTAGGAAATGCTGCAGTTGGTATCTTTGTATGGATGTTAGCTGCTGCAGGCCTTAGTGTTGTTAATGCAGGCGATGTTGGTGGAATGCTGATAACTTCAGGATGGACTGGTGACAACATGGTCATGATCTTTGGATCAATGATTATTGGTGGTGTTGGTGCAACTGCAGCCCTCATGTTCGGGGACATGATCCTCGGAGAAGAAGAATAATCTCAGCACAGCTGAATCACAATAAGCCCATTAGGGCACAAATTGACCTCGGGGTGAGGAATCGGCAAATGCCCTTTTCTCATCCCGATTTTTTTATTTTGATTTAGTACCGAGAAGTAATTTAAATCCTAACTTGTACGAAATCTCCTTCAATTCTGGTATCATACAATGGCAAGTCCTTTTTTTTGGATAATTTACCTACCATTTTCCCATATAGTGGGAATAAAGGAAATGGAGACCATTCTACCAAAGATCCATCGTCGAGCTTGTGAGTCGTTTGATGTAATGGACAAGTTACACAACCATCTTTCACCTTTCCACCTAGTCCAAGTGGCCACCTCATGTGCCTACATAGCCCTTCAGTAGCATGATATTCTCCATTACANAGAACTAACATTAACGTCTTGAAACCGATATTCACCATCTTNGGTTTATCTGGTTTTAACTTTGAAACTCGAATAGCATTCTTCCACTCCATTTCAGTTCCTCACTTGAGACATTCCTCCATCGAGATGAAAAACTTGTCCTGTAATGTTATCAGGAGCATCAGTCAATAACCAATAGATTGTCGATGCTACTTCTTCTGGCTCGTTTATCCGATTTAATGGAATCATTCCTACTGCAATTTCTCTGGAGGTATCAGACTTAATGACTGGTTCTGCCATTCTTGTGTTAGTTAATCCAGGTGCCACGGCATTGATTCTTACTCCNCTCTTGGCATAAGTTGCTGCTGCCGACCTAACCATTGCCTCAACGCCACCCTTAGCTGCCGCAATTGCCTCATGATTAACTAAGCCCAAACTACCTGCTACACTTGATGTGAATACAATTCTCCCGTTTTGATTACGAAGCATCACCTTTGCTGCTTTTGATAGAGTTAAAAATGAACTTGTNAGATTGGTTCGAATTACCTCTTCAAAAGAGTCGACACTCATTGCATGCGGTGGTCTAAGTGCTAGAGATCCAATTAAATGAACCACTCCGTCGATTTTACCTAGTCCNAATTCTTTAGCAGCATCGACTGAATANGAAACAATTTCTTCGTCAAGTCCATCACCAACAACNATCGTCGCACCCAAATTCGCAAGTTCGGAAACNCTTGCTGNATCTCGAACTAGCAAAGTTAGATTATCTCCATTTTCTAGGATATTCTTTCCTAANAGTAGACCTATATCGCTACTTCCTCCTACAATCAAGAAAGAACGTTTCATAATTCCACATCATTCCGAGATGTTCAACTTTCTCTAGGAGCGTTTCTGAAGACAATCAACGCACCGAGTAATGAGATTATCACTAGTGCAGATCCGAATCCAGGAACCGTAGATGCTTCAGGTTCTNNAATCGGGTCGGGTTCTTCAACTACTGATCCTTCTCCTACAGTGATTTTTCCACGCATGTCCATTGTTGCATGTGGCTCACAGATGTAGAAAAATGTAGTATCTTCTGTGAAGGTGTATCTGAAATCAACAGTAGTTTCAGCCTGTCCGCTGTAAATACCGCCACTCTTTCTTACATCGTCACCTGCTTCTGTTGTTTCAGCAACATTGTGTGCCATACTTTCATCTTCCCAAATCCAACACACTGTATCTCCAACGTTAATCGAAACGTCAGTCTGATCAAATGCTAGTCCAGTAGAGTCAATTCCGATAATTACTGAGCAATCAGAAGTATCAACNACTTCTGGAGGAGGTAGCAGAACCTTGTCGATTACATGGATAACACCATTTGATGCAGGGACGTCAGCAAGTGTCACGTTTGCATCATTCACCATTACTCCACTATCGCTCACAGTGAAAGTCAAGTCATCTCCGTTCACAGCAGTAGCAACCAATCCATCAGTGACTGCAGAGGATGGAACTTGGCTTGGNACTACGTGATANGTGAGAATGTCNACNAATGTCTCGTTCTCTTCG
>NZTS01000042.1 GCA_002697105.1 Methanobacteriota archaeon
GCTAAAGCGGATTCTCTGTCATAAGAAAGTGCGGTATCAAAAAATGTTAATGCACCTTTAACTAAGCCTCGATCATGTAATCCTGTGCCATCTCTGGCAACATCTGCTTCTCCAAGAACCAATCTACCTTTCTGAATATGCATTTCTGAACATTCCCATGCCTTAGGAGATGATTCAACAAGAATCTTTCTTGCGACCTCATTATTATCATCTAACATATGCAATAGAGATAAATGAGCTCTTACTAATCCATTATCTGGATCTATGTCCAATACTGATTGAAGTGAGAAGATGGCTTCTTCAAATCTATCTAATTGCATTAATAAATCTGCTTTTAAAATCCATTCGGGTTCACCTAATGCAACAGCATGAATAGCTGCCTTCAATGCATCTTCTAATCTATTAGGTTCATTTGATAACAATTTAGATTGTAATGCCCATGAAGGACCATGTTGTCTATCAAGACTGAACAACTGATCTAATGCGCTAAGAGCTCGTCCAGGTTCATTTCGAACATAGTGTAATTTGGCTTTAAGATGCCAAGATTCTGAATCCTCTGGATTTTCTCTAAGAGCTTCATTTACTTCTTCGAGTGCTGTGGATGGATCTCCAGCCCTCTCTCTTAGTCCAGCTAGTAGAACTCTATCTGCAGCATTTTGTAATCCTAAGGCTTCCAAGCGTCTAGAATCTAATTCTGCATCTGGATCTCCGAGCCTGAATAANAAATGAGCTCTTTCCCTCAATAATTCAGGATCATCTGGATTCAATTGAAGCAATCGATCTAAACGGGTTTTCAAGAATGTGTCATCTCCACTTTCTCTTGCNATNACTGCTAACCTTCGAAGAGTGTCTTCNTGTCGTGGAGCNATACNCTCAGATTCAAGGAGGCTGGAAAGTGCAAGGTCTCGGAATCCNANATTATTACAAATAAAAGAAAAAATCCTACATTGCACATCATTTCTTTCAAAAAGAGATTTCATTTCAACATTATTTTCTTGAATAATTTGTATATGATTGATTAAGAGTTCTCGACGTACTGAGTCTAATCTCTTCATGTCTTCTTCCAATGTAGATTCTTGAAATGATGAGAGAAGNTTTCTTAGAGAAATGTTGAAACTAGAAATTTCAAATTCTGAACCTCCAATCAAAGAGTCAATCAGTTGTTGGGATTTCAATAATATATCCGATCCTGATAAGCGTCGACTTGCGTCAGCTTCATCGATTAATTCGTTAACTGCATTGCTTAAAACTGTCATATCATCTTCAATNAATGCGTCATGTGAAGNAGAGGAAAATTGTAGTTGATTTATGCGTTCATTCATTTGTTGCAGTGTATAGACTGAACCNCCAATTACAATCGCGAGTAGAGCAATCAATCCACTAGTTAGAGGATCCATTGGCNCACTTCGTACTTCACCACACTTAGCCGCTTCCCTTTGAAAGGNTAGTATAANCCGATTTTTATCAACTCGGACGATTGTCCAAACCCTTCTACAGAGGATATATCGCAAGGAACAACACCATCCTTCAAATGGCGCGTATATGATTCAGGCATAAGGTGGATGCGTGACTGACTGGGCCGGGTATCTACAACACTTCGTTGAAGAAGGGTTTAGTGAAGAAGGGNTTGCAATCTTGTTNGGAGAAAATCCAGATAGTGATTCAGTATTATTCGTTCANGAAACATTGGAAGANGCAAAAAAAATGATCTCAATGTTAGATAATGTTCCAAAGTCGCTAAGCGAAGCTGCAGNGGGTATGAAAAAGCGATTATTGCAACGTCCTTCCGAATTAGAGGATATTCGAGCAAGATACAGTGTTATGGTTGTTGCAACAGCTCCATGGATTGCATCTGCTGAAAAAATGAGAGATCAATGGTCAATGGAAGGTAGATCTATTGAATTAGCCGCATGGCTTAGACGATTAGGATCTATCAATCATAACCCTCCTGAAGAAACAAGAGAAGTGATTCAAGCAATAGAAAATATTGCGCCAAGAGATGAAGTAAGAAAAGCAATTGAAAATTTAGAAGCCAAACAAAGGGAAAGAGGAGCAATCCTTCAAGATATGATGAATATACTAGAACGAAAGGGGTGGAAGTTAGAGTTTTCAGAGCATGCAAATCTTTCACAAAAGTTTGAGGAAGTTTCTGAATGGCTCNAATTAGAAGACCGGATTGAAGCATTGGAAAGAGATATTCTTCGATTTGAAGAGAGGAGACCAANTAAAGCTAAAATGGGATTGGAAATTATTGAAAATGCTAGATTTAATGGAAATCGCGATGGAATAAACCAATTAGAATTGGACGTCAAAGANGAGATTCATGATATTCATAAAAGTAATGANGAAATTAGACAACGATTGAANTATTGGTCTCAAAATGGTCTGATTATTACTGACTCAGAAATTCTAAANGACAATCAATTNTGGNAATTTGAAGAAAATTTAGAGGAACTAGAAAAACATTGGAACTTAGTCGATGAAAAATGTATAATTTTACGTAACCTTTTGAATAAATCAGGGCGAAAACATCCAGATTGGATAGGGCGTGTTGATTCGTANGACAAAATCCTAACTATGATTGACGAATTAACCAATCATCAAAAACAAATAAGTGAAAATATACAAATAGAGACTCAAAAATGGAAAAATTACGGACTTAATTTAGAATTAATTAGTGGACTTTCTGAAGNAAATAATCTATGGGAACTGGATGAAAAAATTAACGGGTTACGATCNTTGGCAGAAATAGCAATTTCAATTCTTGATTCAATTGATTATCTAGATCAATCAATAGACAGTGAAAGAATCAATGAAATCCGAGAAAGTGTAATTCAAGATTGGAATGTTCGTNATACTCTCCAATTTGAAATGGAAGAAATTAACAAAATTTCTCGNAGGCAAGAACGTCATTTAATGATGTTATACGAACGTGCAGAAGAACTTTCGATGAATACCACGGAGTCAGATAATTGGACAATTTCGGAATTTGAAGATAGACTATTTGATGCTGAATTAATGAGGAATCGTGAAAAAGAAAAAGCGGCAAAAAAGAAAATAGAATCAAATCAAAAAATAATAAAAATACCAATAATTCCTACCTCTAAACTAGAGATTGAGAATTTATCCGATGATAAGGAAATTAACCTAAGTAATTGGACTGAGAAGAAAGCGGCTGACGGGAAATTATTCTATTACAATCAGGAAACTAAGCAGTCTACTTGGTCAAAACCTGATGGTATAATTTCATTAACAGATGAAACTGAAAAAACCCTTACCCAAAAAGAGATTCAACCAGTGATTCCAGAACAAATAGTTCAACGAGATAATACCTTGGAAGATACCCACGAAGAAATGCTTGAATCAGTGGCAAAAAAAGAAGAAAATATTCCTCAAATCGAAGGTGTTGTTGAACATAAAGAACCGTTTGAAGAATCGGTCTCAGTTCCTAATGAAAAAAGAAAATCCAATCATTTTCTAAGAAAAAAATTAGGAATAGAAGATGAAGATCCATTGGCAGTAGAATCTTCTCGAAACAGAGATCTAAGAATTCAACGTATTCTAAGATTGATTCCAATAATTGAATCAAAGTTCGATGAAGAAGGTCAGAAAAAAATAGTTGATGACTTACTGCCTGTCCTCGAAAATATAGAACAATGGATTCGAATAAGAAGTGAACATCGACGATGTTGGGATAACAATGGAGGAATTATCCAAAAAATTGATCGATTACAGGATGTGTTAGATGATGTGCCAGGACCGGGGATTCAGTTACCAATTGGGTTTGATAAAATGCCTTTACCATCTAAAATAGAAGATTTGATTGAAGAGATAAAGGATTTTTCAAAAAATGCAGTGGTTTCCACTTCTGGTGGAATTATTGCATTATAATCAAAGGTCACTTAATACAAAAACNTCGATTCCTTCNANNGTATCTTCATTCACTGATGATGCTAAAATNTGAGATATCTTTGCAGTCTGGGCTATTTCGAGTGTTCTAGATGTTACCTTTCCATTNAACAACATTCCTAGTGCTCCAGATGTATTTTCAGCCTCTGCAGCNAGTTTACTTGCACCTACTGGATCTGAAAGTTCTCCATTCTCGAGAACAAAACAAGCTTTATTCTTAGCCAAGCCGTCAAAACTNTCCTTCCAACCTCGAACNTTNTCTGGAACTTCAACNGGCGATAAGTCTTCTTTTTTNCCTAAAACTTCTGTATCTTGCTTATCCAAATCTGCCTTAAGTCTCGAAATTATTTTGGATGCTGGCTCTTTTTGATTCAAACATTTTGTAATTACCTTACCCTCAAGATGTTCTACTTCCCTGCTTGTTGGAGCTAATGCAACATGAGTCAATGATTTCCCTAATGCACCTTCTAATTCTACAAGCAGTAGTGTTCCACCCCTATCTCCATCCATAAATGCTGTAACATTCTTTTTACTTTTAGCCAATTCAANTAACTCTTTNGTAATACCTGCACCCATAGTTGCAATAGAATTCTTAATTCCATGCTTTAACAAATTTCGAACATCATTACGACCTTCAACAATGATGAGTGAAGTGCTNTCAACAGCATTTGGACCACAAGTCATTCCATTAAAATCGGTCTCAGTTCCTAATGTCAAAACAGAACGAACTTCATCGAGAATGTTTGAAGATTCTGCTGAACCCGCATTCACGATTTGTATCAGAAGATCTTTCGCACGGTCTACAACTTGAGTTCGCTTTGCAGAACGTACATTTTCAATTTTTTTTACTTTGATAACTGCNTGACAAGGACCGATTCTATCTATTGTTTCTAATGATGCACCAATAACAGCCGTTGTTACTTGATCTATCATGGTGGGTAATCTAATGATACCTTGGACCTTNCCTCTTTGATTTTCTAATTCGACATCCACGTGCCCTATTCTTCCCTTTCGTTGCATCTGACGTAATTGAAGACTTTCACCTAGTAAGCCTTCAGTTTGTCCGAAAATTGCCCCGACGACGTCTTTTCTTTGAACTGTACCATCTGTTTTAATACTCGCTTCAATAACATATTTTGCTTCTGCTGCCATATTGATTCCTTCTACCATCTCACACAGAATGTCTGAGACAAATCCCCACCATCCGGCGGGCACGAGACCGAAATTCGGTCATGAGTGTGACTTGGATATTCTAATGNGGTGAAACATCATGGATTAACCCACCGGCATTTTTNAGANTAAATCAAACAAATTCACATTGATAGCCTTCAAGGAGGATAGATGGTTACGACATNCATGACCGGAGCACCAGAGACACTCAATGTCTTCTCAGCGGTGATACGGGTTGTCCTTGCCGATGGAGTTCTTACTCAAGAAGAAAAACGATTGATTATTGCTATCGGAAGAGAATTAGAATTAGACGATGGCGATCCACTAAAGGTNTACGAGGCTGTTCTTCGTGGAGAAGAAATTGATGGAGGTAGAGAAATGACTCGAAAAGAGCGTGTTGATCTTTATCGCAAGTCATGGTTGACTGTGCATTTTAATGAAGATGAATCCGATGATGAAGCTGCTGTAATGAAATGTCTCAGAGANGAATTACATTTTTCAAAAGATGAAGCGAGTGCAATTATTGAACCGCTNAGAGAAAAACAAAGGAAAGAAGATTCTAGTGATCCGTCCACTTTTGTAGATAAAATAAAGAAAAAATTACGGAAGTGATTCGGTGGAAGATCCGCTGGATGATTATCTTTCGTCTATNGATAAACGCTCATTAAANAAACCAAAATTAGTCATTAATCNCATTCGAGATGCATATCCAATCGGAATCCCAGCACTTTCAATAAAATCCACTACAGACAGAATTGGATTAGATGCAGGGTATTCTTTTCATCTAGGAACCCCAGAACCTGAGTTACGTAGAATNGCATCTTGGATTTTCACTCATATCTCTCATTCAGAAAAGATAGAAAATATAATTGGAAGATTATGGAAACGATTTGGAAGAGAAGACTTGGTATTATCTTCAATCTTGTTGGCTAATCTTCCCGATAAAGAAGTGGATTCAAACTGGAAATGGATTACTCTAGCAGAACTAATTTCACATATAGAAAAAAAACGGGGAAGAATTCCCTTAGAAGTAATGCTTCTTCATATTGAGGAAATGAGCAGAGCTGATTGTTCAATGATAGATGAAATCCTAGCTTCGAAATTATTAGAAGGGACTATTGCTGAACAATACTTAGGAATTTTAGGAATGCATCAATTTTCAAAAAAGAATAATATTTCAAATTCTATCAAAGAAAAATTAGAAAATATCGATCTACCAGATGGTGATAGTCTAATCCGACGAATACGAAACAAAACTTTAGAATAAATTCGTAACTCTCAAAGACATACTAGATTTGCATTAACCATGAGTAACTCGATAGTTCCAGCAAATGAACCAATTGTTGAGAGTGTTTTAGAATGGACTATTGCNAGAGATGCAGAAGATATTGGGATTTTGATGCATTGGATATCTAAAGCCAATAAGAAAAGAGAACGTGAAACATTGATTGAACGAACAAGAGAATTATTAGCTGAAATTGAACATGCTGCTCGCAGATTAGATGAATTACGGTAGGTGATTTAATTCAAGGATTGATTTTAGCCGGTGGCCGCTCCACTCGAATGGGATCTGATAAGGCCAGTCTCATTCTAGATGGGAAGATGTTGATTGAGATTGTTGTTAATAATCTCAAAGAAGGAGGTTTTTCTCAAATTGTGGTGTCTGTAAGAGATTTTAAGCAATCAGAATGGATAAAAAATATCTTTGAAAATAATGTGGAGACAGTAATTGATTCAGATGATTCAAAAGGAATTTGGGATGTGCTAAAATTTTCACTTCCTAGTAATGAAATTGTACAAATTGTCTCTGTTGATTCTCCATGGTTTGATGGTAAATCTATACGGCAATTAACAAGTGTTTTGAAGAGGAATAGTGGAAAAATTGGTGTTGTTCCCTGGAGTAAAGATGGTCCTGAGCCATTGTTAATGCAAGTCAAATCTTCAAATTTATTAGAAATAATGTCAAATTCGAAACCAATTCAATTAAGAAAATTTGTAAATTCTAAAAATTTCAAAGAATTAAACTGGAAAGAATTGACAAATCCTAATGCTCTGAAGAATCTCAATTATCCACATGATCTTCCAAATTAATTATTTTCCCATTAATCAAACGAATCTTGCCCTCAGAAAAGTCATCAATTATTCTTGGATATAATCTGTGTTCTTCAATCTTCACTCTTTTCTGTAGTGATTCTAATGTATCATTGGGAAACACTGGTACGGTTGATTGTTCAATGATTGCACCTGTATCCATCCCAGAATCGACAAAATGAACTGTACATCCAGATTCTGTTTCTCGGGAAGAAAGTACATCTCGATGAGCATGAGCTCCGGGGAATTTGGGCAATAATGAAGGATGAATATTCAATATTTTTCCCTCCCATTTTGAAACAAAATTAGGAGTTAGAATTCTCATATATCCTGAGAGGATTATAGCCTCTACATTATTTTCAATAAGTTTTGATTGAACAGATTGCTCATGTACTAATCGTCTTGAGATAGGATCAAGATTTCCTTCAGGTAAAGGAATACCAAGAGAAAAAATACCATATTCTTCAGCGATTGAAAGCCCTTTAGCTTCAGATCTATCACTAAGGACGATGACTGTACTGTGGCAGCATGCTTTTTTGTGCACTGTATGTTCTAATAATGCCTTCATTCCGGAGCCGCTTCCTGAAATCATTACCGCCAATCTCAATGGATCTGAAGGGGTTCCAACCCTAAGAGACATGTACATAGGATAGGGGGGTAGCGCTTGAGCATATTCACACATCAATACGATTATACATATCACTGAACTCAAAAAAAAATGAGGACTGTTTGATGCAGCGCTTGGAAACAATCGATGAGGTTGTTGAACGNTATTCAGTTACNAGTANTAAAATAAAGAGCCGNATTTATGTTACATTAGGTATAATCTTCCTGGTTTTTGCCGTTATTGGGATATGGGTTCCGGGATGGCCTTCGGTCTCATGGGCGGTACCTGCAGCATTTCTATTCTCATTATCCAATGAACGTTTATTCCGATGGACCCTCTCGAATCGATTCTTTGGACCAACCTTGTTTGAATATTATGCAACTGGAAAAACCCTTCCTTCTCATGTAAAATTCATAATTATAGGGATGATAGGGCTAATGTCTATAATTTCTGCATTCTTTGTATGGAGTGTATCTACGAAAGGAGACAATGGAAATCTGCTGAATCCTTCAACATGGACCGGTGCAGATGAATTTGCAGCAGGTTCAATCACTATCCTAATCGTTGGCTTAATCGGTATTGTGTACGTTCTTAGATGGGTAAAAACGAGAATTAATTGAAATTATTCACTTCACTACTAATGCCTGAATAGTCGTGTACCTGTGAACAACATGGTCATTTTGTGTTCATCAGCGGCATCTATGACCTCTTGATCGCGAATGCTTCCACCTGGTTGTACTACAGCTGTGATGCCAATCTCAAAACTTGTATCAATTCCATCTCTGAAAGGGAAGAATGCATCAGATACCATCATCGCCCCCTTTGCACGTTCCCCTGCACGCCGAGCTGCTATTCTTACTGCTTCCACGCGACTTGTTTGGCCTGGTCCTATTCCTACTGTTGCAAAGCCTGTTTCAGTGGGTTGAATAAATATCACACAATTACTCTTAACTTGAGCACAAACAGCAACACCAAATCTAGCCAAATCAATTTGATTAGGATCTGCTTGTTCCTTGGTTACACATTTAACCTGAGACCAATCGATAATAGGGGCGCCTTCTGTTTGTGCCAACCATCCACCGTCAATCTCTCGGAAATGAGTTTGCATTTTTAATGAGGTCATATTTTCTAGAGTAAGCATCCTTCTATTTTTTTTCTGAGACAACTCCTCAAGGGCTCCATCTTCATAATTGGGTGCAATAATACACTCAACAAAATGATCTCCAATCCTTTCTGCTGTCTCTTTAGTTACTGGTGTATTGAAAGCAATAACACAACCAAAAGCAGATTCAGGATCGCTTGCTAATGCATCATCCCAGGCAGAAACTTGATTATTCGATATTGCAACACCACACGCATTAGTATGTTTTATGATAACACAACAATGAGGCCATTCAGACCACTCTGTACCTATATGAGAACGACAAAAGCGTAGTGCTGCATCTAAATCTAAATAATTATTGAAAGAAAGATCTTTTCCACCATGTTGTCTAGCGGATGCTAATCCATGTAATGATTCACCTGCAACGTTTGCTGGATAAAATGCTGCTGGTTGATGTGGATTTTCACCATACCTTAGATTTTTTTTCATTCCACCTGANATGAGGAGTTTTTCGGGTAAAAGTTCAGAGGTAGTCCGTTCAAGAGATTCTAATCGNGTTGCCAATGTATTGGCAAGCGCCACATCATATGCAGCTGTTCGTTGATATGCGGTTAATGCTAATNTTTGCCTAATTGACAAATTTATTCCACTTGGGCTACCATCTGCATCTTCTAATAATTCCAAAATATCNTTATAATCATCTGGATTTGTAACGATAAGTACATCTTGATGTGATTTAGCNGCAGCTCTAACTAGAGTTGGCCCCCCGATATCGATCATTTCAATCAATTCTTCTTCACTAACTGGTGGATCTCTTGCTGCTACCTCCTCAAAAGGATACAGATTAACTGCAACTAAGTCTATCCTCGGATATCCTAACTCGTCAAGTGTAGTCATATCCTCTGAATTGTTTCCTCGGGCAAGGATTGCTGCATGTATTGCCGGATGAAGTGTTTTGACTCTCCCATTGAATACCTCTGGATGCCCAGTAACATCGGTAACATCGGTAACATCTATTCCTTTTTCTCTCAATAGTCTAGATGTCCCTCCCGTAGAGAGAATTTCCCAACCTAAATCTGTTAATTTCTGAGCGAAATCAGATATTCCGTCCTTATCAAATACGCTAATCAATGCCCGAGGAGATTCGTCCTTCACGATGTATCCCCATCCGTGGGGTGAGACTCAAGACCATGAAGATTCGTAAGTCAGTCACCGCGTGCAGAAATAACCTGATCTATACGAAGAAGGGCACACGCAGCCTCGGTTGCTCCAATTATTCCATTAAGAATAGTTCCAGTTGGATGGACTACTGAAGAATCCATAATTTCCACCTTTCCATTCTCATTTATTCCCCAATTATCTTTCCCATTAGTTGCTGCACGAAGAGATAATAATGTATCTAATACATCTACTCCAGCATTTTCAATAAGAGTAGATGGGATTACTTCCAATGCTCGAGAAAATGCTTCCATGGCTAAACGAGCACGATTTGAATGTTGTTCAGATGCTGTTCTAATGCTTGATGATAACGTGGCATATACTGATCCTCCACCTGAGACTATTTCACCTGAATTGACAACAAGTGTTGTACTACGAATGGCATCATGTAATCCTCTAATCACTTCTTCACCTGCGGTTCCTTCGACTCCTCCAACTACAATTGTTGCTACATTAGATGATGTTCCTCCAAGTATAGTAATCTCATCTTCTACTCTATCTGTTGATGATTTTCTGAGGCAATTTATCTCTTTAGCAAAACCAATATCTGTATTATCCAAATGGTGAATGCTCGAAGCAATTGTAGAACCAGTCGAAGAAGCCAAATTCCTCAATTCAGATTCATCGAATTCACCNGCTACAAAAATTCCATAATCGGCTAAATTATGAAGNATGTCTCGATCTATTTCTCCGCCGGCGATAATTGCTTGAATGTCTAAATCAAGTAATTTTTGAACTAATGAGGTTCGAAGCTTTTCTTGTTCTTCAATAAAATGAGATAACTGATCTGGATTTTCAACTTCAATTTCAGCATCTCTAGTCAAACTGCGAGGGGATAAATCTCCACTAATCACTGCAATACGAGAATTTTCATGTGTCCCTTCTAATCTATCGAGTAAAACTCGACGACGAACAATNATTCCTTGAATGACACAACTATCATTTAATCCTCCAGTTCCTTGNAGATACATGGATATATCTTCAGAATTTGCACGGATTTTNCCATCCACNAAACGAGATATTTGCATTGTTGCTACTGAAGCTAGNGAAGAAAATAATCTGATATTTTGTTCTGCTGACTTTCCTCGAAGAGCAGTGTTAGCAATTGATTCTAGGACTTTTTGATCATCANATTTTATGGANGTGCTACAACTAGAAATTTCTTTTTCNACAATCTCTAATGCAGATAAAAAGCCNTCAACGATAGTGAGGGGATGTAATCCCATTCGAATCAAACGGTCGGCTTCTGCAAGTAACTCTCCACAAAATAAGAGACTACGCGTCACTCCATCCCCACAGGCATTCTCTTGAGATTCAGCCAAACTAACAAATGCCTTAGCAGCTGGATGTTTTACCATCAATTCAGCAACGATTTTTGCACCATCATTTGTTACCGCAGTCGTACCGTCGGTTTTGTATAGCATTTTATCTAATCCTCTAGGACCAAAAGTAGGTTTCAGTATATCAGCAAAAGCGCGTGCTGCTGCTATCATTTTTTCCTGGACTGCTGTTCCACCAGAGATAGTAGTCTCTGGACGAACAATAACTACCGGAGGGGTACCTTCACCTTCGGACATGCAATTACCAATTCTCCCGACTAGGACATGTTTCAAGAATCATTCCGAAGTCCAAATTGCCCAAGATTCTTCAGAATCTGGTTTGCGATAATAATTTATTCCACTACCTTCGGGCCACTCTAGCCATTCAAATCCATGTTCATCTACAGTTCCGGTAANATCGTCTGAAGGTGGTAATTGAACTTCTGAGGATTCTATCTCTAATTGCTCCGATTCTGAATTNGTTTCTTCTTTCAATTCTTCTTCAAAAATTGATTTTTCATCTACCTCAAATGGTGATTTTGGATTATGGNCTTCTGATCGTCTAGATATTACAGTACTTAATTGAATGATGAAAATTGCAGCTAATAGAGTGATAACTGCTATCTCAATTATTGGGAAAGTAAATCCAGATTCATCACTAGTTTCCTCTAAATCAGATAATTGATTATTCGTTTCATCTTGTTCATTAGGAATNTTGGTTTCATTAACATAAGTCATGTTTTGAAATGTTTCATTTTCAAAAATTGTTGATGTAGAGTTTGCATAGGTATTATTCTCATATGTATTATTCAAAAATTCATTTTGTGTTTCATTTTGAAATGTGTTNTTGATGAACGTTTCATTCTCGTATGTATTATTGACATATGTATTGTTAACATACGTATTATTCACAACAGTGGACCCCCCTCCATTTGTGGAGTCATCTGGATTTTCTCCAGGAGCGCAACCATTAGTATTAGCGGATGCGCCCGATGGTGTTCTAGAACAGCGATCATCTAAGTCTCCTACTCCATCGCCATCATCATCCCAATCTTCATTCCAATCATGACAACCGTCAGAATCGATATCTATCGATGGATTTGTTTTCCATCCATCAATTCCTTTAGGACAATTGTCATCAATATCTGGAATNCCGTCGCCATCATCATCAGTATCTTCATCCGAATCATGACAACCGTCGCCATCATAATCAGTAACGGAACCTGACCTCCAATCTACAGTTCCATTCGGGCAGAAATCATCAACATCAGGGAAATCGTCATTGTCATCATTATCATCTTCCTCCAAATCATGACAGCCGTCGCCATCATTATCTGATGAGGGTGAAGAAGTCCACCCTGTCTTTCCTTTTTCACAATAGTCTTCGTCGTCATCTATTGAATCATTATCATCATCATCATCCTCTAATTCGTCATGACAGCCGTCGCCATCAAGATCNGTAGAAGGAGAAGTAGTCCATCCTGTAACGCCGAGTGGGCATGAATCAGGATTGTCATAAATTAAATCATTATCATCATCATTATCTTCTGTTGAATCCTTACAACCGTCTCCATCATGGTCTGTAATATTAGATGATGTCCAATTCAAAGCACCATACAAACATGAATCATCAGAGTCGAGTATGCTATCGTTGTCATCATCACCATCTTCTACCGTGTCTGAACATCCGTCACCATCATAATCAGTAAATGCAGATGATATCCAACCAAAAGATCCCATAGGACATGAGTCTAATTGGTCTGAAATCCCATCACCATCATCATCTAAATCACAAATATCTCCAATTCCATCTGACTCATAATCTGACTGAACNGGATTGTAAATACTCTGACAATTGTCTCGATTATTTGTTATTCCATCTGCATCTTGATCTGCGCTCATTCTGGAAATAAATAGATCNCTCCCATCTGAAGTTGTCAAAGTATCTAATCCAAATTGCCGAGGTCCTCCATTATCATACAGTATTTCTCCGGCCACCTCAATAGAGCCGTTTGAAGCAGGTACGACTGCTCTAACATTAACGGGGCCTGTGGGTTGTTGGGCCCATGACCAAGTACCTTGATCTGAAGCCATTGCAACAAATCCAGTTCCAGCATTAGAAAGAGTGGTTAAACCAACACTAATTACTCCTGTCTTTTGTCCGACTCCAACTATGCTTCCATTGCCAACAAAACGGACATCATAGAGATAATCGTTAGAAGTTCCACCTAATGCGATAGACCAATCCCATCCAACATTAGAATGATTCCACATTGCAAGATATCCGTCGTGTGCTCCACCAGAATTTACAGAACAACAGCCTGAAAATGATACGGAATTTTCGAAATAACCCCCAATCACAATATCTCCATTAGATCTTACGTCCATCGATTGAACATAATTACAACTATTTCCAGAAGTACAATCCGGCCTATCCCAAAGATGCATGGTACCATTCTGATATAGACGGACTAAGGCCCCAGCAGAACTACCGCTGATAGAATAACTAGTTCCTCCTGGAGTAGTATATCTGTCACTTCTAGACCAAAATACAACACCACCATCNGGATGGCCCGCGATTGCATCTAGAGATGCTGAATCGTAATTTCCATCAGTTCGGAAAACATTGTTCCAACCATTTGTAGTATTTCTTTGAGCNAANCAGATNCGNTAATCACTACCAAAACTGTANGTNGTACCAACAATTGTAGTTGAATATCTACAACTTCCTGTNACCCAGAGATCTCCNTTNCCATCTATTGTTGATTCAAAANATGCTGCATATCCTTTGTTCCAACCTGAGATTTCATCCATTGATGACCATGAACTGATAGAAGGATCCCAACTTAATACCCAAAATTTAGTTCCACTTGTTCTACCCATGTTTGGAACATCTAAGAAACCATTTGACTGAACCGTTACCCATATTGTTCCATTTGGAGAAA
>NZTS01000043.1 GCA_002697105.1 Methanobacteriota archaeon
GAGACTTTAGAGTTAAAACTCGCAGAACAAATCTTAGTTGAAAGATCTTCAATAGATACTGGAATTTGGTTGGTAAGGCTTATTTCAGTTGTTGCACCATTACTTGGTTTATTTGGAACTATTACGGGAATGATTAATACTTTCCAAGCAATAACTTTGTTTGGTACCGGAGACCCCAAAACAATGGCAAACGGAATTTCTGAAGCATTAGTCACGACAATGCTTGGTTTAATGACTGCCATTCCAGCGACTTTTATGGCTGCAATTATGGCTAATTACGCAAAAAATATTCTTACTGTCCTTGAAGAACAAAGTACTGGAATGATTGCTGCTGCTTCTGAAGACAATAAAGCATAATTCAAGATGGCCTTTTTATTTGGACTTCAAGACACTCTTTTAGATTTTTTTGAAAAAGGGGGTGGAGTAGTCCTGTTCATAGGCTTATTAATAATATTAATGTGGAGCTTTATTCTAGAAAGGTTCTGGTACTTTAAATACATTCATGAAGATGTAGAAAAAGACATTCAAAATATTTGGCAAGAAACTCCTAATCATAAATCTTGGTCAGGTCATCAAATAAGAACAATGTTGATTTCTAGAGCAAATGTAAAAATCAAAGCAAATCTTGAGTACATAAGAGTTGCTATTGTTTTGGCTCCTTTGCTTGGTCTCTTAGGAACTATTTTGGGTATGATTGAGGTTTTTCATATTCTTGCTGTGACAGGTGGTGGCGATGCCAAAGCAATGGCAGGTGGGGTTGCTAAATCAACCATCCCTGCAATGGCGGGATTAATGGCAGCTATTCCTGCAACTTTTGCATCAAGAATTCTTGAAGAAAAAGCAAAAAAACAATCGGATTTATTACAAGAACACTTAACTTTTGAGTAAAAAACAATGAGAAGATCACTAATCAGTCAAGCAGTTGAAGAAAAGGATGAACCAAATATCACTCCAATGTTGGATGTTGTATTCATTCTTTTAATCTTCTTCATAGTAACTGCAAACTTTATAAAAGAACCTGGACTAGAGATAAATAGACCTGACTCTGAAACCGCAGAAGTAACTGAAAATGCCGCTATTCTTATTGCAATAGGAGCTGCGGGTGAAATCTATATGGATGGTAGAAGAATTGATGTTAGACAAGTTAAGGCAAATGTAATAAGAATGATTGCTGAGAATCCTCAAGGCACTGTAGTCATTCAAGCAGATGAAAAATCAACAGCCGACACAATCATTGACGTTATGGATGAAGTAAGAGAGGCTGGGGTAATAGATATTTCAATTGCTTCAGAACCAAATTTCTAATGCAAAGTTTTCTTAGGATTTTATTTTTATTTTTGCAAAGAAGATTTTCAGGTCTTCTCGTAAAACAGGAAAGTTCTTTTTTGAAAAAACTTATAGTTGAGGATAACCCTTATCAAAAATACGGATTGGCTGCTGCTGGAGGAACAGTTGTTTCTTTTGCCTCTATTTTACTAATGGCTTTATTGATTGCTACCGGAGAAGTCTCTTTGGATGACATGAAGCTGAGAAAAATCGTAGATGTTGTAATGCCTGTTAGAGATCCAGAATTAATAGATTCGGTTGAAAGGCCTGAAGAAGCTGAACCAGAACCAGATCAGTTACCTCCCGAAGTAGATATTGAGAATATTGAAGATCTGCTTGATCAATCAGTAAATCCAAATTTAAACTTTAAACGAAGAAGGTCTGGAGTTTTTATGGACGGATCTTATGTTCCAATTTTCCAAGTTCCTCCGCAATATCCAAGAAGAGCTGCTGAAAGAGGGATTGAGGGCTGTGTGGTTTTGAAGTATGTTGTAACAGAGGTAGGTTCTGTTAGAGATCCTGAGGTTATACAGTCTATTCCTCAAGGAATTTTCGATAGAGCAGCAATAAGAGCTGCGTTAAGATATAAATATAAACCTTTAATTAGAGATGGAAATGCGGTGGAAGTAGAAGGAGTGACCCAGAGAATTACCTTTGTTTTGGAAGGTGAAGGTAAAGGGCCAGGNTATGTTCCAGAAAACTGTAGAGGTATTCAAGGTTAAATTATGATGAGATTACTATTTTTGNTTTTTTTATTTTCAAGTACTGCCTTTGTGCAAAGCGAAAAGGACAAAGAACAGACAGTTTTTGATTTTCCNGGATATACCTTAAAAGGTTGCCTGGGATCAGACTTACCTAAGCCCAAAAGGCAAGTAGCTAAGTTACCNAGNAAACAGGCACAAAGATATCTCAAGGAACTCTTTCCATTTCTTCAAGCAGAAAACGAAGATTTCGNNAAAGCAGAAAACGTTCTTAACAAGATGAAATCTGACAGCAGCCTTACAGAATCTGATAAAGCTCAAATGTATTACTATTTTGCTTACATTGACTCAGTTAANGANGATCTAAAATCTGCGAAACAGAATTACATGAAATTTTTATCAATTGAAGAGTCTGATCCAAGATTAAAATCAAATGTAATTTCTATGCTTGGACAACTTTCTTACGCTGAAGGAAGTTTTAAAACCGCTATTGATTACATGGAACAGTGGATANCTATGGAGGCCAATCCTAGTTCCTTAGGATTTGACATTATTGCTGCTTCTTATTGGCAATTGAAAGATAAAAAGAAAGCTCTTAAATTTTCTGAAAGGGCGCTTTGTGTAGCTAAAGCAAACAAATCTAAGCCNAAAGAATCTACCTATAATTTATTAGTTGCTTTGTACAATGAAAATGAGAGAGTTAACGATATGCTCCCTCTATTTGAGGAGTTAGTAAGGTTTTACCCGAAAAAAAGATATTGGACTCAACTTTCNGGAGTATATGGAGAACTCAAGCAAGAAGATAATCAACTATCTGCTTTAGAAGCAGCTCATGATCAAAGACTTTTAGACAAGGAAACCGAATACGTGTCTCTTTACCAGCTTTTAATGAGAGCGGAAGCTCCCTTGAAGGCGGCAAGAGCAATCGAATATGGCATTCAAAACGAATTCGTTGAGGAAAACGAAAAGCACCTCAAATATCTTGCACAGGGCTGGCATTTAGCGCAAGAGTTGGATAAAGCTGAGCCTGTTTACGAGAAAGCAGCTAAAAAATCAAAAGAAGGAGAACTGTATATTTTTCTTGGACAAATTTATCTTGCTACAGATAGATACAAAAAAGCAAAACAGGCTCTTCAGTTAGGATTGAAGAAGGGTAAGTTGAAAGATCCAGTCACGGTAAATATTCTTTTGGGCCAAGTCGCTTATGAATTACAAGATTTTGAAGATGCAACTAAATTCTTCAGAACCGCTATAGATAGACTTTCAGATATAAAAATCAAGGATAAAGAAGCCAGAGAGAAAAAACAGGATAAATTAAGAACTCAAGCTTTGAATTGGCTTACTTACACTGAAAAAGAAAAGAAAAGAGTTGAAATGCTTGAGTTAAGAATGAAAGACTTGGAAGAGAGTTAAATTTTTACATAATCTCTGAAATAAAAGTTCACCTTTTCAACTTCATCGTAACTCTTCACCTCATCTAACAATTTCCACTCCTTCCAATCAAGTGAAGGAAAAAAAGCGTCCCCTTCATAGTCTTTATCTATATATGTAATATGAAGATAGTCACAATATTCAAGAAATAATTTATATATGAAATTCCCACCGATTATGAACAGATCCTTTTTTTCTGAAAATGTTTTATAAAAATTAAGCACATCATTCGCACTGTTAAATACTTCTACGTTCTCAATTTTCAAATTCTTATTGTTGCTTAAAACAATATTTTTTCTATTTGGGAGGGGTCTGCCAATAGATTCAAAGGTTTTTCTCCCCATGACGATGATATTTTCACTTGTTAATTCTTTGAATCTCTTTAAATCTTCAGAGATATTCCAAGGTAGTTGATTTTTATTTCCAATCACATTATTTTTGGAAATCGCACAAATAAGTTTTATAGACATTAAACTGAAATAGGAGCAGATATTGCAGGGTGGCTTTCATAATTTACTATTTCAAAGTCCTCGTACTTGAAATCTTCTAAATTTTTCACAGCAGAATTCAATTTAATGCTTGGTAGCCCAAATGGCTTTCTTGTAATCTGAAGTCTAGCTTGCTCTAAATGATTAAGATACAAATGGGCATCTCCCAAAGTATGTACAAATTTACCAGGCTTTAACCCACAAACTTGAGCAATCATAATGGTTAAAAGAGCATAAGAAGCAATATTGAACGGCACTCCTAAAAAAACATCAGCACTTCTTTGATATAGCTGACAAGAAATCTTAGAATCGGCAACAAAGAATTGAAATAATGCATGACACGGCGGCAAAGCCATTTCATCAACCAAGGCAGGATTCCAAGCACTTACAACATGTCTTGTTGAGTTAGGATTTATTTTTATACTTTCTATTAGATTCTTTATCTGATCTACNGAACCTCCTTTNGGATCTGGCCATGATCGCCATTGGGCTCCATATACAGGNCCTAACTCACCATTTTCATCTGCCCACTCATCCCAAATTGATACACCATTTTCTTTTAGATACTTTATATTCGTTGAACCAGCAATGAACCAAATCAGCTCATGAATAATAGATTTTAAGTGAACTTTTTTTGTTGTTACTAAAGGAAAGCCTTTTTCAAGATCAAAATGCATTTGGTGGCCAAATATACTTTTCCTCCCGGTACCGGTTCTGTCGGATCTATCTAAACCTTCATCAAGGATTTTCTCTATTAATTCAAGATACTGTTTCATCTTTTCTATTTAGACTTAAGTAAATTAAAACTATACCAAATATTATCATTGGCAATGACAACAGCTGTCCTCTTGTAAAAGTCTCAAATAAATCAAAACCTATATGAGCATCCGGTGTTCTGAAGTTTTCTGTAAAAGACCTAAATANTCCATACAAAGTTAAAAACATTCCAGATAAAAACATTTTTGGAGGNTTCTTTTTTGAAATCCAAAACAAAATAAAAAACATCACGATACCTTCAAAAAATGCTTGATAAATTTGAGAGGGATGTCTAACCAAGCCTAAAGGATCATTGGAATAAATTATGCCCCAAGGAACNTCAGTAGGTCTTCCTAAAAGTTCTCCTCCTAAAAAGTTGCCAACCCTTACTGAGCCGAGGCCTAGAGGAAGATAAATAGCCATATGATCGGATAATTGAAAAAAAGATACTTCTCTATTACTAGAAAAAATGAAAAAACTTATTAATACCCCAATCAATCCACCGTGAAAGGATAAGCCGCCTTCCCAAATTTTAAAGAGTGAAAAGGGGTCATACATGAGATTTTCTAAACTATAGAAGATCATGTATCCAATTCGTCCTCCAATTATTGCTCCTAAAACACCATAGAAAATAAAGTCATCAATAACTTTTTTATTAATAATTCCGTTTGACGAAGCACCATACCTAGCTAAGTAATTGATTGATAAAATTGCAACGAGCCACGAAATGCCATACCAATAGATTGGCCACCATCCAACTAAAGGAATTGGAATATGAAATGCAACTGGATTAATATCAATTATCATACAAAAGTAATATAAAAAACTCTTAAAGCTGCAATTATTATAAGAACTGAAAAAGCCATCTTTAGATATTTGCTTTCAGTTTTTGCAGATAGATTTGCTCCAAGTCTAGCAAAATAAATACTTGATAGTCCTGTAATCAAGACTGCGGGTAAAAATGCNGAACCAACAAAAAATTCAATGTCTTTCGAGGCAATTGGCGCAAACAACAATGCTCCTAAAGCTCCTGANACAGCCAAAGCNAAGCCCATTAATGAAGAAGTGCCGATTGCCTTGTGAGGNTCCAAGCCTTTATATAAAAAATACGGAACCATAAGAATTCCTCCACCTATACCAACAAAAGAAGTAACTAATCCCAATAAGCCAGCCACAAAAATTANCTCCANAGAACTTTTATTNAGATTTTTTGATTTTGGTGAAAAATCAAAAGCTATNTGGAGAGCGGCTAAAATCAGTGATANAGCAATTATGATTTGGAGAGTTGAACTTTCAATAAAGAGTGCTATGTATCTTCCCAACAAAGTCATNGCAAACGCCATCCANAACATTTTCTTTACAATTTCCAACTCAACGTTATTGTTTCTAAAATGAACGTAGGCAGCCATTGGAATAGTTATAGCCATGGTCGTCATAGANGTTCCTGTAGCTAATATGGGAATTATTTCTGGAGGTAGATCTAATAAATTGAATAGAAAGACATAGGCAGGAACTAAAATCACTCCACTGCCAATTCCAAAGAATCCAGATAAAAGGCCGGCTAGAATGCCCAATAAAACTAAGCCTANAAAAAATTCAAACATGTAGANGTATGATTATCCCTTATTAAAACAGTCTGATAAACTTTTTACNTTTTTTTATGTGCCTAATTGTTTTATCCCTNAATCCAAAAAGTGANTACAANTTNGTTCTTACTTCAAATCGAGATGAATTTTATGAAAGACCAACAAAGAGTATGCATTGGTGGGATTCAAGCCCAAGAGTTTTAGCTGGGAAAGACAAAAACTTTGATGGAACATGGATGGCTTTAAGCGAAAAAGGAAAGTTTGCAGCTGTTACAAATGTAAGAGAATTTACTTCGTTGAGTACTCAAAAAAAATCTTTAGAAAATTTAGCAAGCAGAGGAGATTTGGTAAAAGACTTTGTGCTATCAAACTATTCTGCATCAGAATATCTAAACGAAATTGATTGTCTAAATTATCAAGGCTTTAATTTGATTTTATTTGATGGAACTGATGGATTGATTTGCTCGAATAGAGGCTTTGAGAAAAAACTTTCTCAAGGAGAGACCTATGCAATAGGAAATAAACCTATAGAGAATAAATCAGAAAAAATACTCAGCGCAGAAGAAGATTTTATAAAGATCTTATCTTCTGAAATTTCTGGAAAAAACCTTTTTGCAATGATGCAAGCACCGGTCAACAAACCTTTGGAATTCTCAGAAGCCTTCACTAAAGAAAATCATGGCAGGGAGTTCCCTTACAGATTTATAGCTACTGATATTTATGGAACTAGATCAACAACATCCATAATAATTGATAAAAATAATGAGGCCGAAATAGAGGAAACTTCTTTCAATGAAGCAAGAGAAATAGTCAAATCGAAAAAATTTAAACTTGAGATTAAATGACTTTAAAAATTAAGACTGGTTATCGATTGAATGTTGCAATGATTGTACTTAACAAAGATAACAAGGTTTTATTTTGCAAAAGAAGAAATACAGAAAATTGGCAATTTCCTCAAGGAGGCGTAGATGAAAATGAAAATATTGAGAGTGCAATGTTCAGAGAATTAAATGAAGAAGTTGGCCTAGAAAAGGATAATGTTGAGATAAAAGCCGTAAGTCAAAATTTAATTTACTACGATATTCCGAAAAATATTCGATCTAGAGTTCTTGGCGGAAAATTTAGAGGTCAGGCTCAAAAATATTTCTTACTCAAACTTATTTCTGGAGATGTAGATTTAAATATAGAAAATACTCCTGAATTTGATAAGTATAGTTGGGTGCCTTTTTGGTACCCATTAAATCAAGTTGTGGATTTTAAAAAAGAAGCATACAGAAGTGCTTTAATAGAGCTTAAGAATCAAATCAAAATATGAGCAAGTTAGTAATTTTTGACTTAGACGATACGCTTTTATGTGCTGATAGTGAATTTCATTTCACTAAATATATCGTTAAACAAGGGATGTTAGATAAAGATTTTTACCTTGAGAAAATTAAAGCATTTGACAAAGACTATCGCTCTGGAAATTTAAATTTCAATGATTACATGAGATTTCTTTTGTATCCATTGATTGGAAAAACCAAAAAAGAAGTAGATTTATTGGTTACAAGTTTTATAAATTCTTCGAAGGATATTTTGATTGATGATTTAACTTTCGAGCTGTTAGAAAAACATAAAAAAGATGATTTGCTAATTGCTTCAGGAGCTTTAGATTTTATAGTTCAGGGGTTTGCTAATTATTTCGGAGTAGATGAGTTCATAGGAACAAAAACAGAGTTCGTGGAAGGTAAAGTGACAGGGGAAACTACAGGAGAGCCAAATTTTGATAAGGGCAAGTTAGTGCATGTTTCAGAATGGTGTAGAAATAAAAAATTAAACTTAGAAATGGCTACTTTCTACACAGACTCAATACATGATCTGCCTTTAGTAGAAAAATGTAAAAATTCTATAGTAGTATCACCTGATGAAAGGCTTAAAAAGCACGC
>NZTS01000044.1 GCA_002697105.1 Methanobacteriota archaeon
ACAACATCAGATCTTGTGACTAAAGAGGCAACTGTGGAAAAACGTTCTTGCTCAATACGTTCATTCATTTGCAATTCTTTGTCTATGTATAAGTCTCTAGTGGGGACGTAAGCTTCTGGTTGGTAATAGTCATAATGACTAACAAAATATTCAACAGCATTGTTTGGAAAAAGTGATGACATTTCTTGCCATAGTTGTCTAGCCAAAGTTTTGTTATGGCTTAGTATTAGAGTTGGAATTTGAAGGCGTTCGATAATATGTGCCATTGCGAATGTTTTCCCCGATCCAGTTACTCCTAAAAGTATACATCGCTCTTGTGAATTTTCCAATTGAGAAACAATTTTTTCAATTGCATTTTCTTGATCTCCTGCAGGGCTAAATTCTGCTTCTATTTTGAATGGAATCATGTCTTTGCTATGGAAAATTTCAATCGAATTCGAAAGATCGTAAGGATCGTTTGAGGTATTCATTTCTTCATCCTCATGGTAAAAACAGACCACCATTTACGTGTATTATCGCTCCCGTAATGTATGATGAATCATCACTAGATAAGAACGAAACAACAGAAGCAATTTCACTTGGATTTCCTATCCTGCCCATTGGAATTTCAATTTCTCTTTGTTCTCTTTTTTCTTTAGAATCGCCACTAAGGATATCTGTGTCAATTGCTCCTGGAGCAATTACATTCACTCTCTGTCCCGATTTTGCAACATTACTTGCGAGACTTCTAGCCCATGCATGAAGTGCCCCTTTTGATGCAGCATAGTGTGCTCCATGTGGACTCCCTTTAATTCCTAATTGGCTCCCTATAGCAATAATTTTAGCAGAATTTTTTAGATGCGGGGAGAGCGCAGTATAGACTGCAACTGATCCTTTGAAATTTACATCCATAGTCAGTTCTAACTCATCTAATGTTAGTTCCTTAGCAGAACTTCGTTGATACATCCCATGATTTAGAACTAAGATATCAACTCCATTTTTCATCCAAGGATGGTCAGCTAGTATGAAAACCTCGTCAGTATTTCCACAGTCTACTTTTGCAGCTACACAATCTACATTATCCCTTCTAAGATCAGCAATCACAGATTCGGCTGATTGAGAATCTGTGTTGTATGTCAATAGAATTTGATGCCCATCTTTCGCAAGTCTTCTTGAGATTGCAGCACCAATCCCTCTTCCTCCGCCGGTAATTACTGCTAGACCCATTTTCTCACCTAATCCAATAACCCATCAGTCGTATATGGATCAATCATTATTATGGCTGCCAACAGAACCCATCCAGTTAGCATGGAAACTCGGAACAGTACCGTTTGAAAATCTACTAATTTTTCTCTTAATATTATGACTCCNATATTCAAAGCAGACATAATTCCTGCTGCAATAAGAAACCAAACCTCGTCCATCGGATTCGAGATAGCGAAGCACGCAAACCAGAGAAGCGTGAGAAGTATAGATGTACTAGTGGTTACGTCTTCANCAAATCTGGATGGAAATGAATGAATACCGTTTTGTCTATCACTTTCTACATCCATTCTGGCGTAGTTTATGTCAAAGGAAGCAATCCATATTGCAACTCCCAAAGAAATGTAAAAGATTTCAGGATACCAGTAGAATTCGGTAAATCCTTCATGCATACCCGTAATTGATGCCCAGCCATATACATCTGCAGAAACGGCAACCCAAGCGGCGGCGGGGGCAAGACCTAAACAAAGTCCTAACCAGAAATGGCACAGCCAAGTGTATCGTTTTGTATATGGGTAGATAACAAAGACAAATACTGGAAGCCAAGCCATCATAAATGCAATTTCGTTGAGTTGCCAAGCACCGAAAAGTAGCATTACTAGGAAAACTGTTGCGAGAGTCCAAGCTGTATTCATTGACAAAGATCCAGATACTAAATGCCGATTTTCAGTTCTAGGATTTGTTGCATCAATATCTTTGTCTATTATTCGATTTAAGGCCATAGCCAAACCTCTTGCACCAATCGCTGCAACAAGAATCCAGAGGATATCTACTCCAAACATTGGCGAGGAAATATCGTGAACGAACTGATTGTGAGCTAGAATATACCCAATTAACACAAATGGAAGAGAGAATAGTGTATGTTCAATTTTCACGAATTCAAGAATTTCTTTCATTCCCATAATATCACTCTAATTTAGAAGATGTGGGGGCCAATTTCTACTTCCCAGGCCATCTTCTTCGGCATATTTTCTTACTCTTTCAATTATTTCCGGATCATGTAGGGTCACTGCTGGCCATCGTCTAATTGGATGAGTGCCATTCATTGAGGGTATTGGCACTGTAGCGTCCCAAGAAACTCTACTTTTTCCAACATCAAACCTTAATCCTCTGTCAACATCAAATCTAGCAAATAATTGCCAAAGTAACCTTCTTCTTGCTTTTGGACCATGCAAATCTAGATCATCATCCGTGATGAAAAGCCATCTCAAAGTCTTTGAATTTTGCAATTGCCAAATTGAATTTATCAATTGAGAAATTGANTCATCTTTTTGCTTTGCTAATTCCTCATTCAGTCCAAACATTCCTTTTCTAGGATCTGGCCTTCCCTCTACTCTAGTGGTAACAACAAGAATACTGGGGCGTAGTAATCTTGCATCGGAGACATTTTCTAAATCGAGGACTGATTGTAAAAATCCATCAGGAACACCCGGTGGTTTTCCCTTTCCCTTTCTCCACCCCGGTGAAATTCGTTTAGGAGATCCTTCTGGTCCTTCTGAATCACTACGAGGATCGGCATCAGGAATTGTTGTGGCATCTATCAATATCTTGGATTGAACATTTTCATACGGTGTTGCAGGATCTAACGAATCCCCTACCATTCCTTCGATAACAATGATATCTTCGCGAGGATCTACCTTATCATTCAGGGAATCTAATAATAATTCTAAATCATCTGGATTTTGGTCAGAATCGACTGCTACAATGGTTTTTAGAAACATCATTTGTCCTGCCCCAAACAAACCTAACGCCGTCTTCCTCGCTTGTCTTGGATATCTCTGTTTAGATGAAACTATAGCTAGATTATGAAAACCAGTTTCCATAGGTAGATGTACTCCAACAACATCTCTATGTTGGAATCTTAGTACTGGACTGAATTGTTTTCCAATTGCTTCACCTAGAAAACCATCTTCCATTGGAGGAAGGCCGACAATAGTGGCAGGTAACATTGCATCTTTTCTATGGGTAATTGCTGTGACCTTTAATACGGGATACTGGCCAGTTAATGAATAAAAACCAAAATGATCTCCAAATGGACCTTCAGTTTTTGTTTCGCCAGGTATCACATATCCCTCTATTATGATGTCAGCATCAGCCGGAACCCAAATATCTTGGGTTAATGCCTTTGTAATTTTGAGTCGCTTTCTCCCTAAGAATCCAGCGAACATATACTCTTCTAGATTGTCGGGAAGCGGTGAAATTGCAGAAAAAATTAGTTCTGGTGGTCCACCTATGCATACTGCTACGGGCATTTTTCCGTCTTCATACGATGAAGCATGATCTGCTCCATGTTTGTGAATTTGCCAATGCAGTCCCAACTCTTTTTTGCCATGTACTTGCCCTCTATACATTCCAAGATTATGTTCTTCAGTCTCTGGATTTTTTGTAACAACCAACGGCAGAGTAACGTAATGCCCTCCATCCATAGGCCATGTTTTAGGAATCGGTAATCGTGTTAGATCTACTCCTTCCATAACAACTTCTTGGCATTTACCTCTACGGACTTTTCTTGGAGGTAATGCTAATGCATCTCTTGCCAGTGGAAGTCCTTTCCAAGGTCTTGATACAAATGTTCCAATGTCTGGTTTCATTAACGAAACTAAACGGTCACCAATTTCAGTATCGCTATTTGCTTGTAAAGCCGTTAATGTCCTTTCTTTAGTTCCGAAGAGATTCATTACTAGCGGAATTTCTGAAATTGAACCATCACTTAATTCTGGTTGTTCAAAAACTACTGCAGGTCCCCCTGTTTTTACCAAAAGATCTGCAATGCATCCAGCCTCTAGTTCTACCTTTACTGGGCGTTTTATCCATAATACATTACCATCTTTGTCCAAAGAACGCAGATAGCGCCTCAGAGTCCTCCACGCCATGATGCTCCGTTTATGTCTCCACATGAATACGTTTGGTTTACTTCAATCGACTAATTCATGCACTGGTTTTGTTTGGACAGGGTATGGTTACAACATGCGATGTACTTGTTGTAGGGGCTGGACCTGGTGGAGGATCTGCTGCTTTGCATGCTGCTAGATTAGGTCTGAACGTTGTAGTGATAGAAGATCACAATGAAATTGGGACTCCAGTTCACTGTGGTGAATGTATTTCTGATATCGCTCTTGCAAATCTTGATTTGACATTACCAGCTGAAGTGATTAGTAAGCGAGTACACGGAATTAGAGTTATTTTTCCTGATGGAACACAAAAACGACTTACTGAACATGGATATGTTTTGGAAAAGCACCTTTTTGAACAATGGTTAGTTGATCAATCGGTCGAATTAGGAGCTAGTCTGTTTCTAGGGCATAAATTACAGACGATGGAGCGCATAGAAGAAAATGGAAAATTTATGGGACACCTTTGTGACGGGAAAGGTGACCAATTTCCAATAAATGCGAAAATTGTAATTGATGCATCCGGAGTCGCAGGAATATGTTCTAAAATCTTAGAACTTAATGATCGACCAAAAGTGATTGCTGGAATGCAATATGAAATGTTAGATGTTCCGACTGATGATTATCTTGATTTTTACATTTGGCCAGAATATGCTGAAAAAGGATATTTATGGATGATTCCTAAATGCGAAGGTCGTGCAAATGTAGGCTTAGTCACTGAGGTAAAAAGTGGTGCTGTGAAGGAATTGGATCGCTTTATTGCAGATACCGATGAATTCAAGAATCTGGAANTAGTAAATCCGCCTTGGAGAGATGATGGAAGAAAAGTACGNGGATTTGGAGGAACAATTCCAATTTCTGGACCTCATGAAACTNCACATTCAGATGGAATTTTGTTGATTGGTGATGCCGCAGGGTTCACATCACCTCTGTTTGAAGGTGGATCACATCTAGCGCTTAAATCAGCTCAATTTGCGGCAAAAACAGCTGCAGATGCAATTTCCAAAGGAGATTTTACTGCTACTAATCTGAAAGAATATACTGAAAGTTGGAAGGCTGAGTTCCCTCCTTATCACAAAATTTTGAGAGGAAAAAGTGCTTTGTATTCCCTATCAGATAATGACATGTCTGTTATGGGTAGATGCTTTCCAGATGAAATGTCAGATATGGGTGTTTCTGGAAAGGCAATGGTTGCGATTAGACTGTTAATTAGAAGACCGAGTTTGTATTTCAGAAGCATAATTCCTGCTATGCTAGCGTTCGGTTATAGTCGGGCTAAGTACTACGGATGGTAACATAATACCGATGCCCTATTGAGAGGGTAGCATCTGTCAAACTTCGGGACAGGTATGTGGCTCGACCTTCTTCTCCTCGGAGTCCCCTCATTTGCTACGTTGATTGCCTTCCGTCATACTATTGTTTTCAGAAAGCCCCATCCTCGTGAGTTTTCTATTTTAGGCTTGCAGGCCTTACCTTTTCTTTTCTTGATTATCGCATTTATTGTTGATTTCGATTTATTGCGTACAGTTCGAATTAATGGATCTTACGATCTTCCTATTCATTATCGCGTATCAGCAGTTTGGGCCGGTCGCTCTGGCCCATTGTTACTATGGATTGCTTGGCTATCCGCTGCGAGATTATGGTGGCGTTATATTTCAGATAAAGAAACAGAAAAGAAAAGAATTGGAACAGGCGGAGTCCTTCATTTTCTGACATTTTGTTTATTTTTTGTAGCTTTTTTGCTTGAACCATTTGCTCTTGATAACTCACCACCAAGAACNGAACTAAACGTATTTCTTCAGACTGATTTGATGGTTATCCATCCACCGATAGTGTTTGCATTTTATGCACTCTGTCTTGTTGTTTCTTCTTTAGCAATGGAAGGAATATTGAATGAAACAAATCCATTAGAGATTCATCAGGATGTACTGCCCTTAGCTCGTGCGGCCTTCTTTGCAGGGACATTAGGGATAGGATTAGGAGGATTATGGGCATATACTGTTTTGGATTGGGGAGGATATTGGGCATGGGATCCNGTAGAAACAGCATCATTACTACCTTGGCTGTCTCTATTATTGTTGATTCATCTTCGAATGTCCCCGAAGGTAAAGAATAGACATTCAGCATTAGTTTGGTCCCCAGCATTAGCATTACTCACAGGGGCTTTGGCTCTTCATTCTACATTAGTTACTAGAGCTAACGGTGTATGGGCTTCAGTTCATGCATTCGTTGCNNCTCAAGATAGTGAATCTTTGAATAATGATGCTTACATGAGAGTACTTTCTCTATGGGATTCAGGTGTAGAAGGCATAGAAGTGTTGATTCAATTTTTTGGAATGATTATTCTGATATGTTTTGCAACATTTTGGTTGGGGCGATATCGCTCTGACCNGGTATTGGTATCAGGTCAAGAAACCCTGTTGACNGCTCGACCCATTCTGGCATTCAGTATTCTAATCATAGAATTGGCGATTTTGTATACTTCACAATCGTTATCCGTGGCAATTCTATTAATTCCTGTAATTTTCTTGATGATACATGACAGAAATCAGGCAGTGTTGTGGCCTTCGGTAGGAGTTGTAATTCTNCTTTTCTCCAGATGGTCATGGCATCTAGATTCAACACAAGCTGGAATTGGAATGTTTTTGTTACTTTTACCATGGTTGCTAGCATCAGAAGAAGAATCTAATGTGAAATCCCCATCATTGTCATCCTTATCATTACATATTCCGTTAGTNGGTGGGGGATCTTTCCTAGTTCTTACATGGCTATTATTATTAGCAGAAATTGATGGAGCATCACCCCAAGCACATGAAGCGTTTGGATCTATTCTGATTGGTATGTTAGCAGCTGGTCTGCTAATTTATTCCCTTAGAAAAGCTCCAGAATATCAACGAAGAACCATTCTGATTTTAGGTATCATTGTTTCTCTATTGGCTACATTGTATGGAGTTAATTACTTCCCTCTTCCTGGGAATGCAGATCAGTTACTTACTCAATCAATAGACAGAGGACATATCAGTAGATTTTTGTTGGTTTGGTTAATCATTGCATTACCTCCTTCGATAATTGATTTAACTTCAACAATCAAAAAAACCTTAATTGTCAGAAAGATGAAGAAACCAAATTTAAGGATTTTAGGTTCACATTTAGCACATGCAGGCATCCTAATACTGTTAGTNGGGCATGTTCTAACAACAACCCTAGTCGATCGTGTAGACCCCTCCCATCAGATTACTTTGATTAGGAATGAACAAATACGTCATGGAGATTTTCTTTATGAAATGACAGATATCACAACACTAGTCAGAGATGAAGATCCTGAATTTAGTGAAAAATTTAGAGTAGCTGATGGTTTTTTTGGAATTCAGATAAATGTTTACGATACTAATGGGGAATTCATTAGTTCTGTAGAACCCGGCGTTTTGAGGTTTGACTCTGCGGACGGAGCAATTCGACCAAGATCTGAAGTTGATAGATTAGTGGATTGGAAAGGAGATACAATTCTCATTCTTGATTTATCTCAGATGAATCAAATTATGACTCATGCGATGATGGGTGAATTAGATGATGTTGATCGTGTTCGACTTACNGTCTATGATTTGCCGGGAAGTCATTTAGTATGGATAGGATGGATTATGATAATGATTGGATCAATCTTTACTCTGAAACAGATTCGTCGAGATCGCTCCGATGAATCTGAGTAATTTATGTGAATGATGGAAGGGCCACTCTCATAAGGGGGAAGTAGGTCGCGCGTTTGTCCTTAAGGAGGTAATGTGTATGAAGAGCGGCTCTATTGTTCACATTGATTATGACTTGTATAACGCTGATNCAGGAGATCTTATCGAAACGACTCGAGAGGCTGTAGCCCAAGAACACGATAGACACGAAGCAAATCGAAATTATTCTCCGTTGATTACTGTAATCGGAGATGGTCGTCTAATCAAGGGCTTTGAATCTCATCTTGATGAGGCAAAAGTAGATACTGATTATGAGTTTGACATACCCCCCGAAGATGCTTACGGCGAACGTGATGCAAGTGCAGTTGAAGTAATGAGCCTACAACAACTTTCCCGCTCGGTTCAAAACCCAGATAATCTACAAATTGGAGGAATGGTTGAGATTGGGGGTAGAAATGGAATACTCAAATCATTCCGCTCTGGTCGTGCCAGTATTGATTTCAATCACGCATTAGCCGGTGTTACTCTTCGTTATAAATACAAGATTATCAAAGAGGTAACAGATCGTTCAGAAAAAGTCACTACCTTGTTAGAAACTAATACTGGAAGAGATGGTTTTGAATGTTCTTTTGATGGTGATGACCTCACAATTACATTGCCAGAGTACGTATCATACGACCAAAATTGGGCTTATACTAAATTTGGCTTAATCCGTACTCTAAGAGATCATGTTGGTGTTCAGACCATTGTTTTCAGAGAAGTACATGCCCCAATGGTCGCTGATGAACCTGAAAGCGATGAGGATTTGACTTCCTTATCTGTTGCAGAGCTAAAAGAAAGATGTAAAGCAGCGGGGCTTCCAGTCGGTGGAAAGAAAGCAGATCTTATCGCTAGACTATCTGAATCATCATCCGATGAAGAAGAGTGATCGATGAGCGTAATAGTCATCACCCATGTGGTTCTCCACAGTGTGTGAATCCAACACGTAAAGGTCCCGTTTTAGGTGATGAATATTTCTCATGGTGGGAGAGGCTAGCGATTTTTGGATTAAGTCTGATAGTATTCATTGTTTCAATTACTGTAATTTCTGAAACCCTGAGTCCCGACAACTTCCTAAATTCAATTTTTCAAGAGTATTTCATGAATCCTATTAGGGATGAAAGTATGTCTGATGGTTCATATAACCAAGTCAATACTTTATCCTACAATGTTACTCTCATNTTAGCTGTTATCTCAATTGCTGCAATTTTGAGGAAGGTTGGAATGCCTGCAACTGAATTTACAATATTTGCCTTACTTCCCTGGGTAATTTGGGCATCACTGGGCGAAGTTGTGGAGGACGCAGCACTTTTTGGTCCTGAATTAGAATCTTGGTTTGTCTCTCCAGGGATACATTTTCAGGGAGCATTTTGGGTTATTTTCTCTGGTTTCATTGCATCTCTTGCAGCAAAATCAGGTACTTCTNCTGATGATAGAATTTGGGTTACAGGATCCTCAATCGCATTAATTTCATTCCANACAATATTGTTTCTAACGTCTTTACAACAAGGACGTATTGGNACACCGATGGAAGAGTTACTAAATTTGTGGCCTGTTGCTATTTTTGGATTAATTGGTATAATTCTTGTTCTATTGTCGCACATATTGATGGAAAAATGGACATCAATAGAACAAGGAATTTTCCAGGTAGGGATTG
>NZTS01000045.1 GCA_002697105.1 Methanobacteriota archaeon
TCTAACGCTCCATTCACCTGCTCCCTGTGCAGGGAAAGTGATGTGACTGACATCCACATCCCGCATCCATTTCCAACGGTCTCCATGTTCATTGTCTCCTGTGCCAGCTTTGAAAAGCCCAATCCATGCATCTTCATTTAATCGAGCATGAACTATGCGAACGATGATTTCTTTACCGGGTTCACTTTGAATCACTTTGATTTCATTCATAGTTATCCCTCAAACTTAGTCTCTTCCAATTTTTGTCTGAATTGCTCCAAAATATAATTTTCTGGAGGAGTGCTCGAAGAAAATTCACTTGTTGTATCATTTTTTCCAGGAAGATAGAACTCACCACGTGGCCTATTGTGCGTATTATCATCACTGCATCGGAAAAGCCCAGTGCTACCGGGCTGGGCAAAGAAGGCTCCGTCTTTTGGTGCGCCGCCGCCTCTGTCATTCCAAATTTGCTCACCTAAAGGTTGTTTATTGGGACTAAGGCATTCCAAAGCTACACAGACCACATCTCGGGGAGATGGAGGATGCTCGCTCAGTGTACCCACGTCTCCAAGGGAAACATAACCGGGTGGTGGGATGGGGCGCCAGCACCAGAAGCGGCGTCGACCACGTTCTTGCCACCATACAAGATCGAATCGTTCAGGCGGTGCAATGTTGCTACCACTTGGGCGGATAACCAATGTCGGGAAGGTTGGAGGTGAGTAACCATTCTTGGCAGTCATACCAAGCCGATAGCACCCTGCAGGTAGACGTGGTCTCCAGACCGATACGTCTTGTTTCGCCCGAGATCCCTTGTCGTTCCATACCTCGTCGTACTCACTGATTGAGATGAATTCCTCCCTATATTTTGAGGCTGCAACTTGTGAGTGTACAATATCGAAGTCAACTCGGTCATGTAGAGTGTAACCTCCATCTGAAAATACACGTATGCTCCATCTGCCCCCAGTCTGTCCTGGTAATGACGCATTATCCATATGTTTGTCTCTTAGCCATCCCCATCGATCACCGTGTTCCCCGTCTTTTGCATTAACAGGATAGATACCAACCCAAGCGTCGTTACTACTGGGGCGATTATTGATTCTGAAACGAACGGGTTTGCCTGGTACTGCTTCCAAAATCTCGATGCCGCTGCCTTTTCTTTGTTGATCCATGTCCTGCTCTGAAGTAGTTGCCCTTTTTCCAAACCCTATTCCTATTGCGGCAGCAACAACTGTCACGAATGCGCCAATACCCGTCAAAATCGCGCCCGGAATTATCATTGCGAGATTATCCTCGCCCGTGGATGTGGATCCTACGATGAGAAGCGGGAAACCCATACCGAACATGAACATGCCAATCACAAATGCGGTAATCGCTGGTCCCTTGTCTGACTCTGCATCCGCCTGATCAATCGATGAATGAGAATTAGTCACATGGAAATCTAGAGAAGAAATTCGTTCGTAGCCACCATCCTTGAACAGTCTAACGCTCCACTCACCTGCTCCTTGTGCAGGTAAAGTGATGTGGCTGACATCTACATCCCGCATCCATTTCCAACGGTCTCCATGTTCATTGTCCCCTGAACCAGCTTTGAATAGCCCAATCCATGCATCTTTATCGAAACGAGAATGCACTACGCGAACGATGATTTCTTTTCCGGGCTCACTTTGAATTACTTTGATTTCATTCAAATTAATCCCTCAAAATTTCGCACAAAATAATTACAAAATCATTGGATCATCCTCATCATCCTCTGAAGATTTTGGCTCAGGAAGAGCAGTAGGTAATGATGAAAATACTTCTCTAACCCTTTCCTCAATTTCAACTGCTTTTTGTGCAAGTTCGGTAAGAGGTATGTCTTTCTGAATCAAATCTGATATTGCCTCAAGTGCCAAAACTGCTGCTCGAGCATCTGGAAACATTGGATTTACAGGAGGAATCAACGCAATGACTTCGATTCCAAGACGGTCTGCTTCTGCAAGTAAATATCCAGTTATTCCCGGAACTACTCCATGTTCAACACATTCGATTCCTAAATTGTCAAGGGCATCTCTACCAGCATCAGTAGATGATACACCAAATAATCGATCACGTTCTTCCTCACCGAAACTAGGTAATACCAATCCATCAACAACGATTAAACGATTAAATCCGCCATCTTGAAACCATTTCAACACTGTTTCACCAAAAGCCAGATTGTACTCTTCAGGAAATGGAATATCGCTAACAAAAGCCCCAATGTCCTCTCCTTGATAAATACGAACTGGATGTTGTGGACGTCTTCCTCGTACTAAAGCCATGGCAGGAAATGAATCGCTCAATACTGAACCTAATTGCTCGAGATCGAATGCTTTGATGATCCGATCTACTGCTATTGCTCCAACAGCACCTTTAGAATTGAAACCACATATTGCAGTACCTCCCAAACGATCTGTTCTTGTTCCTTGATGTAAGGCCAATTCGAACGGACGTGGCAGACCCATTGACTCTCCCTCAATACTGGATATTTTGAACCCTCTTAGAAATTAATCTGAATATTCTGACCATTCTTCATCATCTGGACCACGCCACCACCAGACTCCCAGTTCGTCTTTCCACCATTCAGTACCATCATCATCCACATGATAGTCTTCTGATTTAGTGTAGTCTTCTTCCTCAACTTCAAGCTCCTCTTCTTCCTCAACTTCAGGCTCCTCTTCTTCCTCAACTTCAGGCTCCTCTTCTTCGCTCTCAGTTAATTTTCTACGTCCTTTCATTGAAACTGGTGCTGGTCGCTTTCCTTGTTTCATAAGTTCATCTAATGGTACACCTTTTGGAATATCGGAATCAAAACCAGTTTGGCTAGCATCACCCGAAACAGCTAATGGAATGGAACCCATTTTCCCGTCCGAATCATCTTCTTCGTCTTCTTCATCTTCTCCACCACCAGATCGTCGTAGAAGAATTACACCTATCGCTAGAGCAAGTATTACACCTACAGAAATTGCGCCTACAATAATAATTGAATTATCTGACGATGATGCTAAATCATTAGAATTAGAGGGGTCGGCTTGGACTTCGTCAGAAGTGAATGAAAAATTCAAAGATATCTCTGATGAATTTTGAATATAATCGGGTGCAGTAATCTCAAAAGAAAGTTCAATTGTACCGTCACGGAAGGAACCAGAATCTCTTAGAGTTAATTTCAGTGAGCGAGTTTCATTCGAAAACAAGCTAAATGATGATCCTAAATCTCCATCAATCTCAACTCCTTGCACACTCAGATCTAAATCCATCTCTACGAACACGGTTACTTCATTTGAATTAATCATTGAGCAAGATCGTATATTTTCATCTGCTAACCACTTAGATGAATTGTCAGGAATAGACCATTGAGTTTCTCCACAATCTATGCTCAATGAAATCAATTCAGGATCTGGAATTGGGTTTACTGTATTATTTCCTGAATTCTGTCCTCCTCCGTCATTGTTCTCTTCTGGGAATGGAAGGAGATCTATTGTAACTGATGAAGGAGACATAAACATCCAGAATGGAGCGTTTTCGCTATCATAATCAAATACAATTTCACCCCCTCCTGGATAATCCACATTCTTTTCTACGAAACCATTTGCTTGTACTGTTGAAATTCCGTTTGAAGAAGATACTCCGTTTGTTGCATTCCCTAATGTCCACAAGAAAGGAAGGCCTTCAATCAATGAAATATCATTAGCGTCAGTACTTACTTGAAGACGGACTAATGCGGCATCATCAGAATCTAATTCTATGGATGATTGAACTGCAGAAACTATGGAAGANGCGGTGCTAACCATAGACGCAGTGGTGACACTTCCAAGAATTGTTTGACCACCAGATGATTCAGTTCTTTCACTAAATGTAGACGTTAACTGAACCTCACCTAGCAATCTGCCATCGGTGTCCAACAAATTCCCCCAGTTTCCATCAACGAAAGTAGCTTTACCTTGGGAATTGGTAGTTCCATCAATAGATATCTGAATTGTGCCGTCTGACATTAACAAATTAACTGTCTCTCCCGAAGCTGGCGAACCATCCATACTCAGTGTAACATCAATAAGAACAGAATCGCCTCTCCCAGCAGCCGGCAAAGATGAACCAGATACATCTAGAGTAGAAGGTGTGACAACAGAAAGAGATAGAGAAGTTCCAATAGATGTATCATTGAAAGTACGAACCGGCCCAACACTTACAACTGTAGGATCAAAATTGCCTACTAAATCTACTGCTACTACTGCAACATATAGATCCGTATTGTCAATTATTGAGGAGCCTAGGTCTGCTACTGCTCCAGTATTATCCAAACGATCTGAAGTATTTGTGACTACAATTGAAGAATTACCTACTGAAAGATTTGCAACTGGATTACGGGTCGAGACATTGGAAAAAGGAAGGGTATCAACAAACACAAGATGATGATGCGTATCTATCGAAACACTATCTGTCCAGTTCACTAATAAGTGTCCACCTTGATCAGAAGGTACGTCAGATGCTGAAACATTAGTGGGACCTAATGGAGGGGTTGTGTCAGGAGGCGGAGGATCAATGGTGATAGTCAGTTCATCGGATAGATTTGATTGGATCCCATTTTCATGAGATGCTCTAACATAATAATCGTAAGTTCCTACTGAAAGTCCTTGATCGATAAACATGGATTCTAAACTAGAAGAATAAGGGGTTAGAAGATTGAGAGTCTCTCCGGGTCCTGTTCTAAAAATTTCATATTCTAGGAAAGTAGAGAGGTTGTGTGATGAAGTAGCATTCCATTGAAATCCAACAAATGGTGAAATTAGATTCGATGCAATTTCTGAAGGAATTGTTTCCTCGATAAGAATTGGTTGGGTAGGAAGATCAAGATTGCTTGCACCAGGAACATGGCTTAGAAGTAGGCCTTGGAGAAGTATAGTACCATTTTGTGTAGAATTAAATTGCATTTGAACAGTAAAAGGGCCTGAACCTGGCACCATTTCTCTGTTTATGGAAGAGCTAAGATTCCCATATACAGGATTCTCATTCACTGTTAATGTAATTGAGTATCTAACATCTAGATCTGAACCAATTAAATCCCCGTCGCCACTCACTCTCGCATAGGGTTGAATGATTGAGAAATCTGTTCCAAAAAGATCTGTTCGTTGAGTCGATCCTTGTAATTCACTCTGAACCTTTTGTCCAAGTACTCCCATTGAATCAAACCATTCGATAGGATCGACTCCTTGGCTTCCATTTCCAGAATAACCGCTAACATCGGCTTCTGCACTTCCGTCTGCATCTAGATCCATCTCCATTGAATGCCACCCAGCAACAAATAGAGACCGTGTTGTTTCACCACCTTCAACAACATGCTCAGGAATACCATCAGAATCGAAATCAATCATTATCATGTTTCTAGGTGCACTAATTGGCTCTAATGTTTGAAGAGCAGTACTTTGAATACCCGATGATGAAAGTGCATGTACAGATATACTTCCAGTAAAAGTGGAGTCACTTCCATCTACTGAACCAGTATCAATTAACATTGCTCGAACTGTCCCACTTCCATCCCAGTCACCAAAAATAGGTGGTGTAGGATACACAACCTGAGAAGTAGTAGATGTGAAAGAAGAACCGTTCCAAATTGCAGTTGTATAACCAGTCAATGCATCATTTCCAACAAGATCAGGGTCGCCATCATTATCCATATCTACGACTTGCAATGAGGTTTCAAGATCGTAGGCATCTAACATTCCTTGAACCCAAGCATAAGCACCAGGACTACCTGAAAAATTCCAGAATGAGACATGAGCTTCACTTTCTTCAGCAACAGCTACTGTTTTTACTCCCGACCAAAGATTGATCGGAACAATATCGGAGAGCGTAGATGTCCCTCCACCTCCCCCACCAGGGCCGCCCCCACCACCAGGGCCTCCTCCTCCACTAGAGTTTGATGGGACTGACACATTAACGAAATTTGAATAGGAACCTGTGCCACTTAATGCAACACCTAAGTCTCCTGTTCCAGTAATGAATACTAAGTCGGCTCTCGAATCTGAATCTACATCATCAACATATGAATCGATCAAAGATCCTGCTGGGGTCAATGAAATATTATTGAAAGAAGCCAATCCAGTTGATGTTGACAAATGTAAACAAATAGAGCCATTAGTAGAATCTTGAAGATATACATCGTCTTGTGTATCATTATTTGCATCACCAATCATTATTTTAGTTCCTCCAGAACATGTCCACACCCAAGAAATTGAGGAGAAACCAGATGATGCAGACCAATCTATTACACCTAGATAAGAGCCTGAACCATTACTGGCGGAATGGTCCTTGTCAAGAATAACAATCTCTTCAACTCCATCACCATCTACATCAGCAGAAGTCATATCATCTATTGAACCAGAAGAAATTACAGCTCCTCCTACATCTGGCTCAAATGAAAGATTAAATTCAGCCGTGTCAATGTCTGCTTCTGTGGGGACATCGAATGTCCATGAGGTAGGCAACCAATTACCAGGAACTAAATTTGTAGAACCAACTGAACTATTGTCCGAGAAACGTGTTTGCATTCCCAGATCTCCGTCTCTAGTTCCTCCAAATCTCCAATCATGTAAACCATCATTTCCGATATCCATCTGAATGGCTCCGGGACTAGGATTCGTTACCTCATATCTGATTTCGAATGAGGCTCCAGTAACAGTGGTATTTCTTTCAAGTGCCAAATCAACAGTACCATTGCCGTTCAGAGTAAGTGAATCTAATCCTCCGCCGAACTGAGTAACTGTTGTCTCAGCAGTAACTGAACCAATCATTGGGCTCAAACTCAAACCAACCATTAGGATACTGATGATCAACCCTTTCCAAGAGGCATGATCGGACTCTCTGGACCCTGTCATGGGTATTGGTTGACTGATTACCTCAAAAATGTGGGGGAATTTCCAGGTGTTATGATTGATTCTCTCTACGGTAACGGTTAAGACAAGTCCGAGAATGGTAGGGGCATCAGGTGGCGCAAATGGAGGATGGGGGAAACAACGCTCAAGAAGCGCGTCTCTCTATTCGTGTCGGAAATGCGAAGATAGATCTTCGTGGTACTGAGCAGGTAGTGACTGCTGAAATTCTTAAACTTCGAGCCGATGAACAATGGTCTAGCGCTATAAAGAAAGTTCGTGATAGAAGAGAGATGGCATTTGAAGCAGCACGTGAAGCGGCAAGAACCAGTGGAATGCCTGAGCGGGGTTCTGCTTTCAAATCTCTAGTGGACACCTGTCGATTAAAGAAGAAGCCAGACAAGATTTTAGCAGCAATCCATTATCTTCGGGAAGTAGAAGGGCAAATTGATTCACCTCCAAGGGAACTTAAACAATTATTCATCGATTCTGGAGAAGATGCGGAGGATGTTGAAAAGTGGAATATTTCTCTATATCTGAATAGACTGAGAGATCAAGGTCGACTTGAATACACAGAAGAGAACCATGGCAAGAATCGATTTATGATTCTAACACATGAAGGTAAAGCGCATCTTGATTCAAGAGCCCAGTGATATCATAATGTCTGAAGAACAGGATGAAGAGATTGAGCCTGTTGATTGGTCTTTTCAATCAAAAATTAACCAAGATCTAAAGGATTCAGACCTTCAGGGAGCTAATCTTCGAAGAGTCATTTTAGATGGTTCCAATTTACAAGGTTCAAATCTAGCAGGGGCAGACCTAAGAAACGCATCCTTGATTGGAACCGATTTGATGAAATGTGCTCTAGATGGAGCAGATCTTAGGGGTGCAAGAATGACAAAAGCGAAATTAAATCTTTCAAATTTTCAAGATGCCCGTCTAGATGGAGCAGATCTTAGGGGAGTTCGAGGACGTTATGCCATTTGGAGAAGAGCGAATTGGTGGGATGCAAAAATGAATGATGACTTGAGAGAGGCATTAAAGAAAAAATGGCCAAAGCCGGAGTAATCATTCCTCTGAGGAATTATTCGTTTCTCTTGTCTTGAGATTTAATTCAGGATGATTATTCAAGGCCGCTTTCAAACCAGAGGAAAATAGTGGAAGTAAAGGAAGAACTGTACAAAATACTCCGCAAGTTGACATCAATCCCTGTAACATATATCCAGATGCGACTAAAACAAAGGATTCTGTTTCTACTGCGGACAATCCTACGGTGATAATTATTGCATCAATTATCACCAAAGAACCTCCAATAGTTCCAACATAAATTCCTTTAGGATTTGCGAAATAGAGCATTGCGCCTCCTGCAATCAGACCGATTCCGGCCAATACCTCAATTACTCTCTGAATATCTGCATATTTCTCTGTGGCTTCAAAGAATTGTTGTACTTCTTCAACGGTAACATTCTGTCCTGCAGTATTCATTGTATTCGCTTGTTCTTCATAGAAGTCTGGAGGCACTTCTTGAGGCATGAATGCCAGAGCACCAATTGAAAAAACCAAAATTCCTCCAACTAATATCAACAATGCAATAATTTTGAGCAACCCATTTTGAGGCTTAATTGGAATCTCGATTGGGACTTTTGAATCTTCTACATCATCATCCCATTTGATGGAAAGGGGGGCGCTCATGGTTGCCGAATGTTAGGCTCACCCATCAATTCTCGCTACATTTGCGTAAAGCATCTGCAAATATTGGGGGGATTTCAACCGATTCGAACGAATCTAAATCTACACAAACAGTTGTTACTACTCCGGTCCAAACCAATCTTCCTGTTTGATCTGTGAAAGAATAATTCCAATCTGTGGATGATCTTCCAACCTTGGATACCCAAAGTCGACAATTTACTGTATCTCCATACCTTAGAGGGGAATGATGAGTTGAAGAAGTTGAAACTGCAGGGAATCCTAGTCGATGTTCATTGATGATAACTGGATAAGAAATTCCACAAATCTCATCCCATGATTCTTCAAAGAAACGATGTGCTAAATCCCAATATATTGGATAGTACACCACTTGTGCGGGATCAATCATTGGCCAATCAACACGACGGGTTAGTTCTACTGACATGATCTTTCGAGCCCTAGCTAATAGATAAGCAGATTCACTGATTTAATTTTAGTATACCAATTGAATCTCAGAGGCAGCACTTAGTTCAATAACACCAGGGGGGCCACTCCATGTGATATTGTCGTCTGACACAATCAACGCACCATCACCCTCTACATATCCAAGAGTTGCCTTAACTGAAGCCCATGAACAGTAAATGGTAGCATTGTTACTTATATTGTCCACCATTTCTGTAACAATTTTGGAATCTGGTCCCATTTCTTGATTCAATTCATCGATATATTCAGGATCGAGTAATCTAGTACCTGCAGCAGCGAAAAAGACGCTTACATCATGACCATCTGCGATTGCTTGTGCAGTACATGCGATTCCAACAATCGATTTTATGGGATCATTTTTCGGTTCCGACACAAACTTGAAGAAATATTTCTTGCTCATATTCTTGGCTAAAAAATACAGTTCTTCATTGATTCGGAAGTTAGTTTGGCGGACCCACCGCGATTCGAACACGGGTTACAAGCTCCGCAAGCTCATGTGATATCCAGACTACACTATGGGTCCAATGACCGTTGGACCTACGCTTTCGGTTTAACCCCCTCGGTTATATCGAATCATTCTGCTAATGAGTATAGGCGTTTTCCAGTAGAACTGTCCAGGCGCCAATCTACATCATTCACATAACGAGGAATGAAGAAACCAACCTTACGCGGAGTTAGACCATGGTTCCTCATTCGTAAGTCAATACTCAAGTGAGCTACAATCTGACTAGCAGTACATTCTGGATTTGATCGAATATAACGTCGAATCTCCCTCTTCAATCGTTCTTCTCTTGCCTGCTTTTGATTACCCATGTTTGTATTTGGTCTAGAGAATATTTGAACAAATTGAGGGGAGACCCCGGGGCCCTCAAATTCAAGAAGAAATTTCTAGAGGGAGTAATGTCTTCCATCTCGACTCTGCTAATTTCTTTGAATTAGGTCCAGAACGCGGTAACGGAGTCTTATGAGTTAATTTCCCATGCATTCCATGGACACCAAATTTGATTCTTAATTCGATCAATCGGTCTCGTTCTGCGACTATTTGCATTTCATCTTCAAGATCAAATGTTGAAAAAACGTCTTCTCGACCTTGATTATGAATATGTAATTGGCCTCCTGTCATTCTAGCTCTGGGTGAAAAATCATGATCTTCTGGATCATCCATCCATACATCTACGTCAACGACAATTCGATCTCGCAAAGTTGCCTTCTTGATTTCAATCGAGGTCGCCATTGTCCTCCCCAGTCGTCCTTAGTTCTAAGGGATTCCTTTTGTAGAGATGATTAGAGCATTCCAACTTCAAGAATTACAGGTACCAAAATAATGAATTCTACTTCTAATTCCCAATCATTCCCGGGATCTGGATCAATCTGATCAATCAAATCAGGATCTGCCTCATCTGCAGTAAGTTTCCAAATCCATTCACCTTGACCGAATCTCGCTCCAGGTTCTAAGAGTAATTGTTCTAACAATGCATCTGGTGAATCTGCTGTATATGTTGTTGGTTCATTCGGAAATGGATTCATATCAGTTCTTTCAATTGATCCAGTAGAATTTGTAGTGGGAGAATCTTGTTTTGTCTTCACTTTTGCATTCCAACCAGAATCAGGTACTGTAACTACCATCGTGAAATTATCTTCTGGCCATTGAGCAGGGACTATATCTCTAGCAAGTGTTAGAGTTCCATTGAATCCAAAAATCCGAGACCCTTGAGACGGGACATGTGTAATCTCGTATGATTCTCCTTGTTCCAAGTATCCATCCCAAGATACTGTCATTGTCTGTTGTCGCCAAGTTACGTTGAAAGATCTCTCTAAAATTCTAATTTCCCAGGTGGTTGTGGATGTTGCTCCCTTGTCATCAATGACTGTTAATGAACCTCTGATATCGCCAGAAGAATCTGCTAAGAAAGATAATGTTGAATTTGTTTCATCGACATCATTCTGGAAATTACCATCACTATTCGTATCTTTGGACCAATCTCCATCCCATTCGTATTGTAAAACTCCATTTTCAGGATCGGTTGATGATGAACCGTCCAGTGTAACAATTGTTCCTGTTTTGACCGCAGTTGGTCCAGATATTGCTGCCACGGGTAATGCATTAACGTATATTGAAACACTGACGGAATCCTCTCCACCAACATCATTGACAACTGTTAATTGAACCTCAAAACGCCCGGGTTCATTGAATACTTGGCTTACATATCCATTAGATGAATTTCGTTGAACTACTCCAAAGTCCCAAAGATATGATGTAATTAATGTCGGATCTGGACTAGTAGATGAGCGAGCATCAAAGTTCACTGCTTCGCCAACATGAATACTGTCAACATCTACCTCCAACCGGGCAGTGGGAGATACCGGGGCTAAAACTCCAGTACATCCTGCCAATGAGACACTTAGAAGAAGAACAACGAGAAGGCTTCCGGTAAGACCCCGTATGTCCTTCATACCTTCGACTCTGCGTTTTTATCGTTTAGCCCTGACGCTTGATTGACTCAAATAATGTATTATTTGGATGATTCAACTAAACGCGATGAATGAAAAACGGTCGATTCTAAGGTGGGCCCATGGTAGAGGACCCATTCAGTGGATTTAGGGTTCTTGCATTCGACCTTGAAACTACAGGTTTGGATACTCGCCGAGCTAGAATTGTTCAATATGCTCTCGTAGGAAGTGATAGCGAAGGTGATATTATTTCTGTAAACAAAATCATTGATCCAACATGTAAGATTCCAACCGAAGCAAGTTCAGTACACGGGATATATGATGAGGATGTAAAAGGAAAAGGGGTTTTTTCAGAACATGCAAAAGAGATTCATGATTTATTGAATGATACAGTTGTAATCGGACATAATGTCCTGAGATATGATTGGCCACTGCTAACTGCTGAATTTGCCAGAATCGGACAATTACCACCAAAACCTCATGCTACAATCGATACTCTCAGACTAGCAAAACGTCTTAGAATTCCCGGGAGGCATGACCTTGGAACATTATGTCGAGGAGAAAATATCTCTTTGAACAATGCACATGATGCTGCTGCCGATGCAGGAGCAACCCTTCTACTATTATGGAGACTAATGGCGAAATTTCCACGACATTTCCATAGATCACCTGTAGAATTGGAAAATTGGATTTTATCTGGCGATTCTGAAACAAATTCTCTCGGTCCAGGAATAGAAGATCTAGAACCAGTGGAAGGTACAGGAGGAAAAATACGTAAGAATGGGGATAGACTTGTTCTTAATTTTGGAAAATATAAATCAAGGGACTTGCATGTTATTGCAACTGAAGACCCTGGATATATTCGATGGTTATGTTCACCTTCAGGTCCATTGAGCGAGGATGCACGAAAATTAGTCAAAGAGATATTGTAATTTCATTTGCTAACTCTAATTGATTCTAACAAAGGTGTCCAAGGTAGAACTTCGCTCCAGTCTCCCATAGCCCATGGACGTGAATTTGAGCGAATAGAACCAAGAAATACTGCACCACGATGATCAGATTCCATGACAGATCTCATTTGATCTAATGATTGTCCTTTACAAATAATACCAACTGTTTTCCCCGAAGGAATAATCCCTCCTTCCTCATCTTTGGAAGACAATAATTCTACCATACACGCTCCGCTGTCTGAATCGAACTGTAAAACAATAGCTACTTCATCACGAAATAATCCTTCACTGGCAGGTAGAGTGCCATGTGTTCTCGAATAAAACCAAGAAGGGCACCAAGCTTTCCATTCACAAAAACGGCATGCATCTTCATTTGGAATCGCCTCCAAAGGTTCCTTTGTTATCGCCATACCTTCCCATGCTCTGAATGCATCATCCAAAACTGAAGGGCCTTCTGCCTCATACACCTTCGGTCCTGCAGAATACCACCCTTGAGCACGAACTCGCGGAGCATTTGGATTATTTTCCAATAACATATCACGATAAAATCGTAACTGACGACTCACAGTATCGTAAAGACCTCCAGTAGGCATTTTTCCAGTCTTTAAATCCGCAACTATCCAACCTACAGGGTTTCTATCTTCATCTAATTCTTTAACTAACAAATCAAGTCGACCCATTAGTCTCCCACATGAAGATCGAAGTGTTCCTTCAGCGGCAAGAACAGTATCCTGAACCATTCTCCATTGTGCTATTGAAACCTCAGACATGCGAACTTTTCCTATCTTTGCATTTGAGATTAAGAGATTTAAGGAGCCGATCAATAAATCATGAGCTCGAATAATTTCTCCGTCCTTGAATGCAGGATGTCTGGGTGTGCCCATGAAAATGTCTTTCTCTTTTTGCCAGTGAAGATCTAAAATCGCTTTAGCTGTTGGTGGAAGCCATCCTACCTCGTCAGCATCTCTAGAACTAATATCTAAATTGCACATATCTTCNACACTGTCGTGAACAGCTGTACCTATGGTCGCTGCCATACCTGCCTTACGAGGTAGTCGCTGCCTAGAGAGCCAATATTTCCTTGGACAGGATTCATAATTATTCCAGGAAGAAGGTGAAAGTTGGTGTGCTGGGACTGTCATCTCGCCTCCCCCTTGATNCGACATGTAACGGCCCAATGATTAATTCCACCGACACATTCGGGGTGACATGAGTACCCCTCCAATACTGAAAGTCAGCGAAAGTGTGGATGCCGAAGGAGCATTGGTCATTACCTGTTTCCCTTCTGTTGGATATGTAACCTCCATCGTAGCACACTATCTGGTAGAGCAACTTGATCTTACTTTTGTCGGAGGAGTTAGAGCATCAGGATTACCTGCAGTGTGTCTAGTAAAGGATGGGCATCCAATGCCTCCTCTAAGGTTCTATGCCGGTGAACCTGTTTGTAATGTTGATGGATGTGATAAATTAATTCTGATTGTTTCTGAGATTCCAATTAGAAATGAGATGGCTTTGCCTCTGAGTGAAGTACTTCTTGATTGGTCAAAAAATGCAAAGGTTGCTGGGGGTGTACTAATTGACTCGTTTTCACATACTGATGAACATGCCCATGAAATCATTGATGATGACGAATCCGATGAAACCCTACTAGGAATTGGAGCAACACCTGCAACAAGAAAGCGTCTAGAAGAAATGGAAATTCCTCTCTTGAAACAAGGTGTAATTGCTGGAATGACTGGTTTACTATTGGGTGAATGTCGTCGACGTGGTCTCGATACTTTCGCTATTCTTGCTGAAGCCAACGGACCCCCTGGGGCTGGTCTTCCTGATGCAAGAGCCGCTGCAAGAATTATTGAAAAATTGGATTTACTATTCCCTAATCTATCACTGCCAACCGATCCGTTAATCGAAGAAGCAGAAAGAATTGAAGAACAAATTCGAGAGATGTTAGAAGCTCATCTTGGGAAATTAGAGGAAGAGGCAGAATCTTCTCAACCATCTGGAATGTTGTATGGATAACTAAATCCAATCGTCTAAGGTTCCTGTCCTCGGTGAAGAAATTTCATCCATACCTGATTTGTTTACTAGATTCAAAAGATCTTTCTCAGAGAGAATTTTTACTCCCAGATTCTGNGCTTTGTCCAATTTAGAGCCCGCAGATTCTCCAGCAACTAGGTAGTCAAGGTTTCCTGAAACGCTGGAAACTACTTTACCGCCCACATTTTTGATTTCTNCAGCGATTTCTTTTCTGGGACGAGAAAGAGAACCTGTGATACAAAACGAAAGNCCCTCCAGAAGTCCTCCTGATTTTTCACCTTCATCAGTAACGGTAATTATATCTCTAAGTTCATCAATCAGTGTCCGTCTCTTCTTGATACCATTCCTGAAAATCAATGCAACCTTTTCTCCAATTCCGTCTATCTCAGTTAATTCTGAATTTTCCCCTTCATCTACCCAATGAAGGAGTTTCTCAAGTGATGAAAAATGCTGAGAAATTGATGTTGCAACTTCTGGTCCGATTCTTTCCAAACCTAAAGCATGAAGAAATTTGGCTAAATTCAGAGTTCTAGTTTTATTTAATTCACTAATCACATTGTTCGCACTTTTTTCTCCCATTCTATCTAATTCAGATAATTGATTATGAGTCAGACGATACATATCAGAAATAGATGTAATTAATTCATTATCGAGTAGTGTTTCAATTAATTTCTCCCCAATTCCATCTATCTCCAAGGAACGGCACCAGTATGTAATAGATCTTGCAGTTCTGGCATCACAATCCAAAGATAAACAACGTAGGAATGCTCCTTCCATCGTTAAACTACGTTGACAAGCAGGACAAATTTGTGGAATTAAAATTTCTTGATGGGATAATGTGCCTGAAAATTTAGTTCCATCTGCATGATACCTATTTTGTAGATCTTTAGATGATGCAGGACCTAGATTCTCAATNATTTTTGGAATTACATCTCCACGTCTTGTAATCTTAACTTTATCACCNATTTTGATTCCCAGTCTTTCTACTTCTCCAACGTTATGTAGCGTTACATTCTCTACAGTTACTCCTCCAACCATTTGAGGTGCTATCCTAGCAACTGGTGTAACCGACCCTGTTCTACCAGTCTGCCAATCAACATCTAATAGAACAGAATGAGCCTCTTGAGATGGAAATTTCCATGCCAANGCCCATCTTGGATGGTGGGCGGTAAACCCTAATTTTTCACGATTATCTAACTCATCTACTTTGAAAACAATTCCGTCAATTTCATATTCGTATGAGGGGCGTTTTAAGCTCCATTCTTTAGTATACTCAATCATTTCATCATGAGGAGTTTCTGACTCAAAAATTTTCCAGGGAGCAGGTTCAATTCCTGCTTTCTGCAACCAATCTAGTAATTCGCTATCATAGTTGGTTACAGGAGATTCAGAGGGGAACTTTACATCATAGGCACAAAATACCAAATCAGAAGCATCTGCTTTTCCATCTCCATGTTTTTGACGCAATGCTCCAGAGCATAAATTTCGAGGATTCGGGGAAACATCGCTATATTTTTCATCAAAAATTTTCAGAGGCATAACAACCTCNCCTCGAACATGAATAGTATATGGATGGTTTAGACGAGTAGGAATGTTCGCTACTAACTTTGCATTCAAAGTTACATCTTCTCCTCTTTCCCCACTCCCCCTTGTAGCTGCACGGTGTAAATTTCCAGAGATATACTCAAGAGATAGGGCAGAACCATCTAATTTTGGTTGTGCCAAATATCGTTTACCACCCGAAGTAGATTGGGTTACAAAATGAATAATGTCATCATCGGAAGTTCCCTTGTCTAGCGAAAGCATTGGGAACATATGCTCAACTTTCTCTGTCCCAGGTAATGGTTCAGGTCCTACACGGTGGAGAACTTCATTATCGGCATCTAACTTTTTCAACTCCTCCCAAAGTAAATCAAATTCAGAATCTGAAATTTCTGGAGCAGAATGGTTGTAATATAATTCGGAATGTCGGGTAATCTCAGCGGATAGAAACTTGATGCGCTCATCCACTGAATCACTCATGGTTCCACCCGTTTAGATGTATCATCAATGGTTGCCTATTTCACTCATCTGGTTGCAAGAAAGGGTAGCCCCAATCATGAGGAGGAGACAACGTTCTCTTTACGGATCTAGGACTTATCCATCGAAGTAAATTNAGGGGGCTTCCTGCTTTATCATTCGTTCCACTTGCTCTGGCGCCTCCGAACGGTTGTTGAGCAACTACCGCTCCTGTTGGTTTATCATTAATATAGAAATTACCTGCAGTGAATCTAAGTGCTTTGAAAGCAGTTTGGATATCTTCTTCTTCATTTGCAAATATTGAACCGGTCAATGCGTAAGGTGAGGCATGGTCACAAATCTGTAAAATTTCGGTAAATTCAGAATCTTCGTAAATATAGATAGAGAGTACAGGTCCGAAAATTTCCTCAATCATTGATTCATAATTTGGATCTTCACAAACAATAACTGTAGGTTCAATAAACCAACCTACTGAATCATCACAACCCCCTCCACAAATAATTCTACAATCAGGATCTTCTGATGCTCTACTAATGTATCCTGAAATNTTGTCAAATGATCTTTGATCAATTACGGCAGTCATGAAATTTGTAAAATCTCTGGCATCACCCATTGTTATCTTTCCAACCTCTTCTACAAATTCTCCCTCAATAGATTCCCAAACGGAACGAGGGATATATGCGCGGCTAGAGGCACTACATTTCTGTCCTTGAAATTCAAACGAACCACGAAGTAATGCTACTATCAAACCACGATGATCGCAATTAGGGTGTGCAACAATGAAATCTTTTCCGCCTGTTTCGCCTACAATTCGAGGATAGGACATAAGGCTGCCAAGAGATCCTGCAATACGCTCCCATAATCCATTAAAAGTCTCAGTGGAACCCGTGAAATGTACACCGGCAAAATGGGGGTTTTGTAAAGCCGCACTAGTAATATCTGCACCGGAACCTGGAAGGAAATTTATAACGCCTGGAGGTAAACCTGCCTCCATCATTAGTTGCATCATTACATAATTTGAGTGAATTGAATTTCGACTAGGTTTCCATATTGCGGTGCAACCTACAATTGCTGGAGCACTAGGGAGGTTGGCAGCGATACTAGTAAAATTGAACGGAGTAATTGCTAGAACAAAACCTTCCAGAGGACGTATCTCAGTACTATTTTGTACCCCATCAGGAGAAATCAATGGCTGAAGATCATCGTGGAAATTTCGAGCGTAATATGTGTTAAATCTCCAGAAATCAACTAATTCACAAACTGAATCAATCTCTGCTTGGAATGCGGTCTTTGATTGATTCAACATAGTAGATGCATTCGCTTTAGCCCTCCATGTAGTAGCAAGCAAATCTGCAGCCTTCTCAAAAATTGCACATCGCTCTTCAAGACCCATCTCAATCCAATTCGCTTGGGCTTCAACGGCTGCTTGGCATGCAGCTTCCATTTCTTGAGGGCCTGCAAGATGTACATTTGCTAACACATGACCNTGCTTATGCGGAATGACTTGAGTCATTGTATTTCCAGTAAAAATCTCTTCACCATTGATAACACAAGGAATTTCAGTAACATGACTCATTTGTCTATCCATTTCAGCTTGAAGTTCTATACGCTCGGCACTTCCCGGAGCATACGAGAGAATAGGTTCGTTATCTGGGTGGTCGGACATATCTCTACCTTTGGTGGACTGCATTTGAATTATTCCTCGCCTTGAAGAATTGCTTCTATCTCTGCCCATTTTCCAGTNATNGCTGCCTCTACTCTAAGAGATGCTTGTTCAAGATCTTCTGTAGAGCCGCCGATTGGTAATGGGGCTAGAATCCACCAACCTCTACGTTGTAGAACTATTCGTGTTCCTCCTTTCCAACCTTTCCAAACTATATTTTCCCAGTCAAAGGAAAATCCATCAGCACTTAATCGATCTTTTGTAACAGCATATCGCTTCGGGACTAATTGGAGAATAAGCATACCCACCAATACAAGAGGAAATAGAATAAGTTGAATTCGAGGAATATTTAGGATTGGATTGAGTAATATAGGAATNATTCCCATAACTAAAATCGTAATTACATTTGCCCAATTTCTCTCATATTCCATTCGAACTGTAGTTGACCATGCGTATCCACCTCTAGGTAAATTCCCCAATCGTGGAACTTCTCTTTCCATTGCAAAATATCTTATCCCATCAAAAATCACAATAGCAGATACAAAGCCAATTGCTACAAATCCAACAGTAGATGAACCACCATTGATTAGTGTAGAAATTTCAGACATCTGACACCACCTTATTCTTCNGTANATTTACGTTGTCGAATCAATAGTATTGTGGCTATCAATATCACGATTAATGGAAGTATNACTCCAGGTGACAATAAAGTGACAATTAAAGGTTCAACATCTGCATTTGAATCAGCAACATATGGGACCTTTGGATCGTTATCAACGTCATCTGTTAGTCCATCATTATCGTCATCATTATCCTCNATTAGAGAAGTGTCACAATCACTTTCCAATATGTCGGGACGNCCGTCATCGTCCGTGTCCTGCCAAGCACATCGATCTAATGGGAAATCATCTAAGTCATCCGGCAAGCCATCATTATCGTCATCTTCATCAAATTCGTCAGGCCCACAACGTCGAAGTTCAACAGTATCAAACCANGGATTATCTCCAGATGANGGGCACGTTTCAATAAAATCAAGATCGTTGTCGGAAGGAAGGACTTCAATCAAAATTGANGCTTCTGCANTTCCTCCGGAAACATCTCGAACTGATACTGAAATGACAAAGTCTCCTACCTCATCTGGATAATATGTGAACTCCACAACAGTTCCTATTTCCTTAGATACAGACTCACCTACAGCCGATGATGTCCAAGAAATAAGTAGTGACGATGAATGACCAGGATCTTGATCAGATGCTAGGGCTTTCATATTCAATTCTTCATCAATATGAGTAACAAACGCATTTACTGGACTAATGATTGAAACTTCGGGGTCGTGATTAGGAGATAAAGAAAGAAGGATATCTTCGGAAATACCATCCCCAATATTTATGTCGGAACTAACGGGGAGGAAACCTGTAGAAAATGCTTCGATACTTGCTTGATTTGTTGAAAGATCTAAGGCTTCTGATACCATCCTGTGCACTATTGTAGCATATTCACCCTGGGAGACTAGAATTGATTGTTCATTCATTGAAGGATGAAAAATAGGTACTCTAATTTCGGCTTGACCGGATGATATCACTGAACCATCTAAGTCTTCTAGAATAATCAATCTAGATTCTCCAATTTTTAATATGGCAGGATCCGTGATGGTAATTTGACCTTCAGGTTCAGAAGAAATTAATGCCGCTTCATAACTAAAAGCAGTGGACATTACCTCCACATCTCCACTAATTGTACTCTCAACGACGTGGAAAGGTAAACTCTGACCCAAGATAGATAATGGAGCATTAATTGTTGAAGAAAGGATCTTAATCGGAGGGTTTTCTAAATCGTCTTTATCACCAATTAATTCCAATCCTGTAGCATAACCATCTACGTGTATAGATGTCAGAGTTAGAACCCTTGAGGTACTTCCATCAATATACAGTGCTACTGCTGCACCTCCACCACTATCTATCTCTAATCCAGTTATACTACCTGATGACTCCTCAAATAAGGCACCAGTTGAAGCGATTACCATTCCACCTGTAATATTTAATTCACGAACATAGCGGGACATTAATGCAGGTTCGGATGAGGCATTATACACCCCTCCAGTGACAGATAAATCGCCTGTATCCTCCAGGAATAGAGCTGCGCGACCTGTGTGATTTGTAGCATCTAGATCAGTCACATTTCCTGTTGCTGATTGTAACCAAATTCCATGTCCATTTCCATCTTCTAATGAAATTCCGACAAATTCAACCTCAGAACCAAATGCAACAATCCCCTGTTGAATACATGATTCAAAAACAGTATCTGTAACGACTAATCGACTCGAATCTGAAGCAGAAAGACATGTCGAAGAACCTAGTAATCTGGAGTCAGAAATCACAACAGTAGAGGATGTGGTCGATTCTATAGGAGCACCGTTTAGTAGTGTCTCATCTAAAGATAATTCTCCATTATTTGCTACTATTATGGGTCCACCAGTTATCTGGCCACCAGAAATTTCTGCATTGCCTTCAATTCTTACTTCTAACCAATCATAACCTGTAATTGTTGCATCTTCAGAAACAAAATCTCCTTGGATTTCTAAAGTCATCATTGAACCAATTCTTAGAGAAGATTGGGGAAGAAGTTGTAAGGTAACTCCTGAAGGAACAATTAGATCTCCTAAAAGATGAACAGGAGAAAATTGTGGCTCTATTCGAGTCCATTCTGTTAGCGTGCCTGAAGATAATGTTGAGACGCTGATATCTCCTTCAAAACTAGAAATTGTGTCCCATGATCTAAGACTTTCGACCCCTTGCTGACGTGCAATAATGGTCACAATACCAGTGGTAGAATTTCCACTCTCAAGGTATTGAGCTGAAATTACTGTACCCGAAGCAACACCATCTGAGCCTGTGCTCATTTCCAACGCGCCAACGATTACTTGAGCACCATTAACAGGAAATCCTCGATCTAAAACTCGAGTTTTTATTGTTGATTCAACATGCAATGATGCACCTGATTCCAAGGAAACCAAATCCTCGACACTTCCCAATACAGTAAACATACAATCAGGCCCTACGTCTATTGATTGGATGAATTTTCCAGTAGCCTGAGCTGTCTCAGTACAATTCACAGTAATTGGTTGATCGACAATTAGGTTTCCAGTATATGCTGTAGGCGGGAAACTAGAGCCATGTTGACCAATGCCTCCACTTAATTTCCCACCAGCTCCATACAAAGTTCCACCATTAGAGACATATTCAGCCGAAGGAACAAGAGAAAGTGTTGAATTTAGTAGTTGAAGCTCTCCTCCAGATTGGATTATTAGATTTCCAGGTAAGGAGTAATTTCCATTCTGTAAAATTGCTGTAATTCCAGTACCGATAATCCAGTCACCTGATGAAGGTAAAATCGGAATTTGGATTGTTGATGGACTAGATGTTAGACGAACTGTTGTCCCAATTCCATCTTTAGAAGCAGTTACCGATGTTTCACCGGTTTCTAGAATCGGTAAATTCACAATTCCTGTGACATCTGAATTTTGTGAGAATCCAAAACTCTCCACATTTGCATTCTCAATAGACTGCCCACCTAAATCTGTGATGGATATTTCTGCCTCTATGAGTCGATGGGAATCAACCATGTTTACTCTCGTTGATGTTGAACCACCCCAATTGAGGCTCCCGTCACCAAATGCATCACTTTGGGCGGCTGTTGCAAATGAGGGGAGATTTCGAATGGTAGCAATAGATCCATCCATCATCTCTAATGTAAAATCACGATGATTCGATGCACTCCATGAGTCAATATGTACATGAGGACCGTTGTCCCATAGAGATGAACCATTCACAATCTCAATTCCATGATCAGAATCAGCGGTAATTAATGATGAAACTTGTAAAGATCCCCCATCAACATAAATCGACGCTCCGCCATCTCTACCTCCTCCATCTACATCAAGCTCATTGGCACTGATTGTTGCATCTTGCTTTATTTTCACTCCTTGGTACCATCCGCTTGCTGAAACGTTCTCTATCTCTACATCTGCCCAAATAGCATGGATACCAACAGATGCTCGATCAGATGACAAATATGGTCGAGAGAGATCAACAGACGATAGATAATGAGAACCCGAAAGAAAATCTAAACCAGAGGTAGAAGTAGATGAACCCGTAATAGTAATTGAAGATAGATTTGATTCTACATTTCCAAAGATAGCTCCCTCTGATTCTGTTGACCAATTTGAATGAGATGCATCGATAGATATCTGGCCAACGGCATCAAGAATTTGATTTGATACTTCGAGATTTACATCACTTAATTCGATTAATCCTTGGCCACGAGCAACAATTCCTTGAGTATAATTTAGGGCTGTAATATTGTGCAAATTTAGTGAACCTGAAACATCAAGATAGAACGCAGGAGTATTAGTAAAATTACCAAATGTAGTGACGTCTTGAAGAGAACCTGAACTTAGATCTACTGAACGTAAAATGGTACCAAGGGAAGATTGTGAGTCAACGGTAACATTTGCAATATCTGCCCCATTTACTGAACTCCAATCAATACCTATACCATTTGTACCTGAAAATTCGACAGAGTGGAAAATTACGTTTGCTGTGCCTGATTGAGAAATACCAACATTTGAGTCATGAAGTGCTAAACTATCAACTTCAACAGTTGAACCCGGAGAAATCTGAACACCAACACCGATATCATCACCATTCAAAATTGTTGCATGTAAAGTTGAACCAGTATGAACATAAACGATGGAAGAAGAATTAGTAGAATTTACTTCAGGAATCGTAACAATGGAGGACTTTATTGACAAGCAACTTGATGCAGCATCATTACAATTCAAAGAAGATGATTCGGGTACCGTTAGGGAGCCGCCATCTAGATTCCATCCAATCTGAACATGCCTAGCCATTGGTTCAGAATTTGGTGAAATTGTAGCACTCCCAGCAATGTCAAATCCCCCTCTAGCATATTCAATTAGTACATCATCAATCAATAAAGAACCGGAACTAACTATCTGAATACCTTGCCATATTGGTCTATCACTTGTAGGGTAACGAAAAGAACCAAAAATATGTGGAATAGAATTACTGGAAGATTCGATAATTAAAGTTCCTTCAACAATAATAGTAACATCTTCAGTTACATTCACCTGAGCATTGTCTGAAATCGTTAGGGTAGATCCTGAGGCAACTGTAACTGTTGAATCGACAATAATTGAGCCTGACCATACAGTGTTTGATGTTATGATTTGATTGCCGCTTACTGATACCAAATTAACAGAAGAAAGACTCAGCATCAAAAAAACGATCAGGTACACCAAGGTGCGCCGCATGCCCCCTGATACATACGCTCTCTCTTATCGATGCCGGGAACAGGTCACACTAGAGAAGCATTGGTGGGTCCGCCCGGATTTGAACCGGGGTCTGACGGCCCCCAGCCGCCAAGTATTGGCCAAGCTAACCCACGGACCCTTGATCTTCAAAGGTTGAGACTCAAACTTCTCTGGCTACACTGAA
>NZTS01000046.1 GCA_002697105.1 Methanobacteriota archaeon
GTTTTCTGATGTTTTGTTCCAAACGATCGTAGTAATTGTCCACCCAACCAAGAAGGAGGATGTACAAATAATCGAATAAGTTTAGCAGAGGGCTGTATAAATGGATACATGAATTTATTCGGACGAATTAAAACTGACAAAATCTGTGCTCGAACACTCATGTTTCACTCAGCACCTATTCATTTTCATCATTAATTAAGTCGTCAACACCACTAAGCAAACTGTCCAATTCTCTCCTTTTTGCCTTNCTTTCTCCAATAATTTTTTCAACATTCGGCTCGGATAATTCTTTTCCTGTTTTACGAATTTCTTCTTCGGCTTTGAATCGGTCCATGAATTCTCTATCTTCACCAGGTCTATCTGAACGATCAGTTTCAGGAATTACTTTCGAAGGAATAGTTCGGACCCCCGGCGTATCATTTCGGGTAGGAAAAGAGTCTACCAATTCTATTGCAGAACTAATATCTCCTCCTTTTGATACGGTATTAGCAACCTCTCTGATTATGTTTCTTCTACTAGTTTTCTTGGCAATTTCAAATGCTTGTGTAATTTCTCGCTCAGTAGGAGGAGGTCTTTGCCCTCGATGAGCTGCTAATAATCTACTTGCCTCTTTTAGAAATGGTCCATGAACTGGATCGTGATCATATCTATGTGGTTCAGTAGTGAAAGCCATCAAATCTTTTGCAAGTTGTTCTATTGGTGTCGAAACATCTCCTGAAATCCTATCTCGCACTTTTTTATGGGTCGCAATACAACTTTTACATCTTTTACTCCCCTCAACATCTGGTGCATCACAAAGAAGGCAACATATGGCAAAACCCATCTGTTGCATAGCTTGACGAGGCAACGACATTGAGTAGCCCTAAACACTCCTCTGAATCAAACCTATCCCATCCGTCGCATTCATTCGCATAACCTCTATCGGAGGTTGATGACTGAGCCAACCCTCTTTACGAAAATTATTCGTGGCGACATTCCATCATCCATAGTCGCTCAAGGCAGTACATGGTACGCTTTCCTTGATATTAATCCACTAAGACCAGGCCATACTTTAGTGGTACCTAAAGAAGAAGCACAACGAATTGCAGAATTATCACCAGAAAGCCGAAGGGATTTGATGGATGGTGTTGTAGAAGTACAACGTCGCCTTTCAATTGAGTTTGATACACCAGATTTTAGCGTCAATTTGAATGATGGTCCATTGGCAGGACAAGAAGTTCCGCATGTTCATTTCCATGTAATTCCTAGAACTGATATCAATCGTTCTAATCCTATGTGGCGCGCGACATCTCCCCAATCTGAACCAGATTTTGAAGCGCTTGCCGCCCTCTCCCAGAAGTTACAATTACATTGAACGGTGGCGAAATAATGCAATCCCCTTCAGGTCAAGATGTTAAACGAACATCTGCTCCATATGATCCAAATGTTGAAACCTCGGCATCATCAAGGCGATTGAATCGAAAGGCATTATTGAACAAAATCAGATGGAGACATGATGGTACACATCCTGGCTCAAAGATTGCTTGGATAGTCCTCAGATTTATGCTTCGACTATCTTGGTATACACAATTCAGAACAAGAGAACAGTCAGGATATGAAACTATAGAAGAAGACAGAGGCTTAGTTGCATTGGCATGGCACACAGCTGGTTTAATAGATCCTATGGCAATAGTCCAATCTTCAAAGAAGCGTTACATTATGGTTGGAAGACACGATCTAATGACTCGTCCCATTTTGGGACGCTGGGCTCGAGCAATTGGCTCTCAACCAGTTTTACGTCAAAGAGAAATAGACGAGGGAACAACTGATGCTGAATTTGCTAAACATATCAATGAACGCAGTTTACTTACAGTGGCACATACAATTGCAGGTGGTAACGGCTGCGTAATTATGCCCGAGGGTACTAGTCAAGTTGAACCTAGGATGATGCCTCTTCGGTCAGGGCCAATGAGAATTGCATTGAATGCAGCAGCAGCAGCACAATCTTCAGGCAATAAATTACCATCAATCAGGCCTGTTGGTTTACATTTTCGTACTGCTTGGGAATTTAGAACAGATTGTTATGTTGAATATGGAGATGAAATTCAAATTTCAGATTTAGTAGATGAATCAGTAGTCTCATCACTCGTGAATGGAAAATGGGCAGAACCATCAAGAGATAATGTAAATGAACTCAGAAATCGCATTAAAAACACTCTAGATATTATGACCCCTGATGCTGACAATTGGGAAGAATTCCATTCTTGGTCTGTCATATCTCACATCGAGAAATCAAGTCAAAATCAACCCCACAAGAAGTGGAAAGATGAAGTTCATGGCATACGTTCAGTAAGAGACAGAATTCGATCAGGGGATTTACCTAGTGAAATTATGGAACCTGCTGCCAGAATAGAGAAGGAAATTCGCCTGAAAAACTTAGATCCTCGTTCAATTGATTGTTTGGGAATCAAAAGAGGAAATATCTCTACTCCATTCAAGGGAATATTTGGTATATTATTGATGATATCTATGCTACCTCTCAGTATTATGACATTACCACAAGCTNTTGTTGCTTGGTGGTTAGGAAATAACTCTGATGAGGGACTAGATGCCAGAAGCACCTTCCACATGATGGCAGTAACTTTCTCTCCGTTGGTCATTTGGCCATTTTTTACAATTCCAATAGGAATATGGCTATCCATATCTTATTTTCCTGATTATGCACTTGTCATCACCCCTGTAATTTCTTTATTTCTAATGCCTCTTATGCACATGGCAAACATTCTATTTTTATTCGGATATGATGCAGTATGTGATGTAGTAGACTTATTCAATCGTAGACAGTTGAGAGTTTCAAAATCAGCCAAATCCATATCAGAAGATATNTCATTAATTCTCGGACTCCTGAAATAGGTTGGCTTCAACCGATAACACATGGAGACTAGAGACGCCATCAAATCCATTGAACAATGGCTTAGTGAAGAAGGNCTAGAATTCAAAACATTATCAGACAGTCGTGCAGAAATGCATTTACACGTAAGATATCCTCCTACCAGGAATGGACATTTATTCAATGTTGTAATCCCAAAAAAAAGGTCATTAGTTATCATAGGCTCTGTTACAAGAGTTGATACAGGNCAACAAGAAGAAATGAAGTCCCATTCNGAATCNGATCCAGTTGCATGGGAAGAGTGGTTACATGAAGCTAGACTTGGACTAATTAAGGGAGGATTTGACTGGACTTTACACATCGGGCGCAAATCAGAGAACAGCGGCCCTCTCCAAGCATTCAATATTTCTCGACCGATTTGGTTTGATGGTCTCAATCAACATTTATTCATGGATTCATTAAGAACAATCTGGCTTAGTAAATTAGCAATAATCCATGAAATTAGATTTAATTATGGAGTAGGGGAAGGAAAACCCGGCCCTGTAGATGATTGGGAAAACAAACAACAGGGTCTGAATTCAGAACAAGCACCNGAAGTTGAAATCAAAGATGAAATGTCATTTGGTTCTTCTTTTGATGTTGATGAATGGGTATGACTTGAAACGTGACCTCTAGAGGTTTTGCTTAAGTATGTGTCAATGCGGTTGTGTGCTTGTTGAACCGTAGGTGCATACCATGACTTACAGAATGAAGACCAATAGCCTAATGCTCACAATCTTGATGGTTTTGAGCACCACATTGATTGTACCCTCTGACGAAGTAGAGGCCGCCGAGGTAGTAATTACTGACGCAGTTCGTGTTGTCGATGGAGGTCCTATGAATGAAAGAATGGTGTCTATGGCAGCAGATAGCGAAGGCAATATTCACTTTGTCTGGAGTAGAAATACACAACATTTGTTTTACACAATGCTCGATCCTAGAGCTGACACCGATGGAGATGGTCAAGCAGACCCATTAATCGATGCCACACAGATTTCAAATCCTGGAATCCATCGAGCATGGCATCCAGATATTGCAATTGATAGTCAAGACAGGGTTCATGTTACTTGGACTGATAAATCAAGCCAACATGCGATCAAATACACAGTTTTAGATCCCTCTTTACACCCACAAGATGGTACTGCAGCAGATGAAAGCGTGATTTCAGTTGTTAATGATATGATTGTAAGTCAACGACAACAAGACAGAGATTGGCCAGCAATAGCTGTTGATTCGATGGACAATGCACATATTGTTTGGGAAGATTCATTCGATCCTTTGGAGAAGTTCTATTTTCAACCTCAAATCTACTATTCTATGATTGAATTTGATGGAACTGCAGGCATCACAGCAATTGACGACTCGATGATCACTCCAGTTATTGGACACAAAGGTCACCCAGACATTGCTGTTGACGCTGATGACTATGTTCAGATTGTTTGGGATGATACAAGAGGAGGAAAGGTAGAGATGGTTGTACCAATCGACACCTCTGGTTCTATGTATTCTGAGTGGGCTGACGTATGTACTGTATTCTATGGTGGTAGTTTCAGCAGTGGAGGATATTTCCGAGGAATTAAGCCAATGTTAGAAGATGCCAATATCACAGTATACGAGACAATCTACGCAATTCTTGGATATGGTATTCCATCTGCAGGACAGAGCAATACTTGTTCTACGGCATATCAAACCGGGGGAAGCGGTTCTCAAGGACCTCGAAACACCCATCTTGGCCAATTCCCTGGAGATGATAGTGGAGGAATTAGAAAACTCCAGAATTTCATATTCAATGGTGGCGCAGTTACTGGAAGTTCTGGTGAAGATTGGGGACCATCATCTACATGGGCATGTCTTTCATGGAAAGATGCATCTGGAAACGTTCCAGGAAACCCACCTACATCCGCTGATCACAAATGGAATCCTAATGCTACAAAGATTGTAATTCCAATTTCTGACGAAGGCCCTCGAAATGGAGATCCTGCTCAGCAAGCTGATGACACTGCATCTATCAACGAAGCTCACGATGCTTGCGTCCGAGCGGGCATAGTTCCAGTTCCAATGGCAGGCAGTACTTGGGGAGGAGGAACACAAATCCAGTCTCACATGTCTGATTTAGCCAACTGTCCGAATGGTGTAGTTAATACCAATCCTAGAATATGTCCTGGTTCTACAATCCGTAACACAGATGCAGGTGGGGAAGTCTACAATTTCCCTGCTTCTGGTGGCGGCTCACAACAGATGCAATTACTGGTTGAAGCTATGGTGTATCTAGCTACAAACAACTCACGTGAAATTTTCATGACAGTATTGGCCCCTCATGCCTTACTCGATAACCCATCTCCTGGATGGACGAGAGGCACATCTGCAACCAGTACATCTGGAAATGCATATACTGAAGATATAGGACCAGAAATGGATTCAAATGGATACGGTCATTTGGTTGTGGTAAACGATACCAGAATTACATTAGATGACGCATTTAGTTTCCACCCATCGATTGCAGTGGACAGTCAAGGAAATACTCACCTGACATGGATGGACGGTAGAGGTTATGGATTCGAGAAGAATGTGAATTATGAGGTCTTTTATTCCCGCCTAAGACTACGTGGTGCCGCTACTTGGGATGGTGTTGAAGGTGGACTACCATCGTACGGTATCAAACAAATTGTAGATACTAGGATATCTGACTTTGAAGGACCAAATGGAATACCACAAGGGACTCCATATTCTCCATCATCATATATGCCAGCAATCCTAACTGATGCTAGAGACAATGTCCACATTACTTGGCTCGATAATAGCAATGCAACGCAGGGCGAAGCAATCATGTATGCTCGATTGAATCACACCAACGATCAACCATCTTGGCCGTTGAATTCGATAGCAGCCGCAGTTTTAGATCCATGGGAACCTACTGTAGTTTCTACGTGGCAATCAGATAAATTAGGCCCGAATTCAGGCAATTCACCTGAACTAGGTCAACCCCCTGCTTTTGCTAATGATTTAGGAAGTGGTGCACATATTGCATGGTCAGACACTAACAAATGTAATGAAGAATCAAATCAGAATACGTATACTCTATGTTATGTTCACGTGCTTACAGGACAAGTAGAAGTGGGCCTACAAGAAGGAGAAACCTTCTATCACGTAATTGAACCAAGTGAACAAACAATGTACAATCTCACTGTAAACAATACTACACCGGGCCCTCCAGATCTAGTAGCAGACACATTTTCAATTAATTTAAGTGGAATTCCTTTGAACTGGTCTGCTACAGTTTATTTCTCCAACAACCATACTACGATTTTCCCAGATACCCCCATTTATCTTGCTGGTGGAGAAAAAGTTGAGATATATATGCGTGTAATTGCACCTTCAATTTACCAAGCAAATGAGGATGAAGTAGCTAACATTATTGTTTCAGCAATTTCTTACAAGGATCCTGCAATTCGTAGCGATAGACTGACAAGTACACTCATGGATGTAGTTCACGGAATTCAATTGGATACTAGCCATACTCAGAGCGATATTGAACAAGGGGGAACGGCAATTTTCTCAATTACAATCACCAATACTGGTAACGTTTACGATACCTTCCAATTTTACGATCCAAATACATTAGAGGGTCAGCAAGAATGGTTATTACCATACGGCTGGGGAATTAAATTCCCTCTTACAGTTTCGTTAGAACCAGGCGCTTCTGTAACGAAGAATCTTGAAGTGAATGTTCCAACAACCCAAGAGCCAGGAACCTGGGTTGTCTTTGTTAAGGGATGGTCTACTGGAGAACCTGTAAAGTCTGTAGAGAAGGGGACATACGATGTTCTCGAGCTTTGGATAAACGTATCAATTCGATCATCTGGAAATATTGAATTTGAGATATTTGATAGAACAGAAGAGGTTCTTCCTGGGGAATTAAAGTCTGATTTGGCAGATGATGCAGGTTGTGCACAATATACGATCAAGGTGAAGAAGAATTTTGCTCCGGGCCATCTAATATTTGCCGTACTCGGCGGCCCTGAGGAAAGAAATGAAACAATGACTTTGAATCAATGGCGTCAGGAAAATTGGTATGTTGAATTAGATTTCAAAAACGCTCCTGATTATACCGTAGAAACTCGGTACGACCCCACAGTACCTCGATTTTGGTCACAAACCGGCGTTCCTTATGATGTTCTTGCAACAGTTTGCGCTCCAGCAAATGCAGATGCAGGAATAGGCCCTGCTGTAAAAATCAAAGCGTATTTACAGGGTTCGCCTAAGGTATCAGATGAAGTAACGCTTTCTACAATGGTAAAACACGTCTACGAGTTAGATGCCACTACAGAATCTCTTGAAAATGATATGAATCCCGGAGAAACTTGGGCAGTTCCTATTGACATTATGAACGGAGGAAATGGACCTGATCGTTATGATATGAGAATAACCTCGATTTCGGATTCTAATGGATTAGCCCAACCATGGAATGTAGAAATTTTCCGTTCAGACATGTCAGAATTACAACGTGACGAAAATCAGACAGTAATGGTTCATGTTGATACTCCTGACCAAGTAGCTGCAGGCACTTATCAAGTAACTATTTCTATATTTTCAGAGGAAGCATGGGAAGGCACACGTCTTCGAGACGTAATTCAATTAACAATTAATGTTAATGAATATCATGACATGCAAATCACGCTTGATCCATATGTCGAAAGCGCTGTGAAAACAACTGCACCTGGAAGAACTGTACGNTTTATCATGAATTTAACAAATAATGGAAACGTAGCTGATACTCCAACATTGCATAACCACACTAAGAAAGGTGATGGTAATTGGGATTCTGAGCCAGGAATGAACGCACTTGCTGGATGGGCAACTCCTCACGCAGTTGAATTCGCTCTATTGGATGGATTTGAGACAGAATATCCAATTGAATTAGCATGTTCTGACATTAATTCCACTGATGAGAAACCTGAATTTGATTGCTATTATGATGTCTTTTCAGGGACTTGGTACTTCCCGCCNATGCCAGCATATACTACTGTGCAAATAGTTGCAATAGTGAACGTTGGTTCCGATGCTGCATTAGGTAATCGAAATATTGGAATCAAAGTATTGTCTGATTTTGGTAGTTCAGCAGACGGAGGAGACGATGACGAGACTCCAGAATGGGTCGACTCATGCACTATTGATACAGATAATGACGGTCTTGCAGATAACAATCCTGGATGCGATACCAATGAACAAATTCTTACTCTTCGATTAAGAGCTCCAAATCTAGTTTTCATTGGTGGTGTTGATATTTCTGAAGAACAAGCNTCAGCTGCNGTTGGNGAGATGATTCCTGTACAAGTAACAATTCAAAATACAGGAAATGTACATGCTACAGATATCAACATCATTCTATGTGTTGGTGACGAGGATGAAATCCGTTCTGAGGGTTGTGAAGAAGAAGATGTAGTGTATCGTAGAGTTATAGGTGCATTAATGCCAAGTGATAATACAGAAGACGGTGTTACAATCACGTTACTTTATCCAGTTACAGCGGGTAGCGATAACGTTGTTGTGGTAATTGATCCTGAACTGAANATTGTTGAAGTCAGTGATGATGACAACTATCTTTCAGTTGATGAAAAACTACAGTCGAACAACCCGGTTCTCGATGTAGCAATGGTTGTTGTCAGTAAGTGGTCAGTTCCAACTATTATCATGGCTGCGACAATTGGATTGTTAGGAGTTGCAGGTCTGATGATGATTTCTCGAAGAAAAGAAGCATTGGATAGGGTTGCCGAACAAAGTAGCCTTTTACAAGGACTTGATGAAGATACCAGATTCTGATTTCCTTTATCCTTGTATCCACCAAGGAAGAGGAGTGGTAGAGTCAGCTGGCATGAAAACTTCTTCAGTATTTGTATTTGCTAAATGTCCTCTGATTCCNTCGATGACCATTTGCATATCCTTTGAATGAATTAACAAATCTCTTGCAACTCTATCAAGATCTAATGGTCTACTTGGGTCCTCTAAGATGGTATGGACAATGGATCTTTCTTTGTATGATTCAAATTCACCATCAACTGTTTTTGATACACGTTTCAATACATGCTGGTGGAGAGCAACCAAAGAATCCCTCTCCGCATCGATATTGTCTAACATNCCTTGGATATGAGCAATATATCCTGCCCCCTCTGAAATGGACATCTTTCTTCTTCTACTGATTTGATTGGCTATTTTTATTGCAGAATCAGACATAGATTTTGATGACGAAAGATTGACAGGACTTCCTTTAGGTAATGGTGTATGTTTCATTCTGAACAAATCTGGTCCGAGATCCATTCGAAGACTGAATGACTGTTGAACTGTGTAAATTTTTTTTGGAGGCCCTCCTCTTTCAGAAGCGACTTTTTCACATTCAACAAATCCATTCTCTTCTAGAACNTTAAGGTGTTTTACAATAGCCTGTTGACTTACATCTAGGTGTTCAGAGAGTTGAAGGGGATAGTGTGGTTCACGGACTAATCGCTTCAAAATCTCACGACGTGTAGGATTACTTAGGATTTCAATAGCACGATCGAAGTCCACTACAACATCCCAACCTATGGTTAGGTAGTCACCACTCTCGTAAAAACTCGTTGGCATTAAAATTGAACTAACCCGAATCCCAAGTTTGCCAGTCTTCATCTACNTTAGCGTCATTTTGTTTTTCACTTTCTTCACTCGAAATGTTCTTTGTAGCTCCAATTCTTTGATCATTTTTTTCATCATCTTCAAAATCAGGCTCTGTTTTGTAAGCAGGAACATGCACTCTTTTTTCTGATATATTCGTAAATGGAGGTGGGATAGATTTTTTTGGTTTTGTTCCTTGTATATTTTGAGAATCTAGTTTACCTTCACGAATCAAAAATAATTCATCTGTAGTCGGTATACGATCTGTTGGCATTTTTTGAATGATGACTCTCTGCTCAACTTTCTTTCTTCCAACAAATAGGTGAACAATGAGTGAAAGAGGCAATATCATTAGTCCAAAACAACACGAAATAAAAGCAATTAAAATCCCAGGCTGTTGAAGTGCTTGTAGGTCAACAGACTGATCATCTACAACATATATTGTAGATGTAGAATTACTATTTTTGAAATTATATTCTCCTGATTGAGTCAATGAAATAGTTCCTACAGGGTCATAAATTACACTTCCACCTTCTCCAGTTCTTTGTGGTTGCATCCATGTAGGTTCGTCTATGTCTATCATTTCATCATTAGAATTTGTAACCTCTAAATCTAAATCTGCTTCATCATTAATATTTTCTACAATTCGCAAAATAGTGTAAATACGATTATTTTCAAGGACAATTTCTTTGTCTGAATTAGGGTCAATTATCCCAGAATTATTTTGTCCTGGATCAACAAGATCTTCAATATCATCCATTGAATTTGAGAATGAAATCAATGATATTGTAATCAAACCAATTGCTACAATGGCCAACCATTTTCCCCATGGTTTTTTCTTTTCTTGTTCATTTGTCATGAAAATGAAACTCCTAATGTTGTATGATGAATTATCCACCAAGGCCGAACTCTGCTAATTTCTGAGGAAGATACTCATCAGTAACATAATCCAATCCATATTTGGCTAAAGACTGTTGTTCAGCCTTTTTTCCATTCTCCAACATCATATTAATCTGGTCTTGCCATGCTCCAGTAGAAAATCTTGGATCGCTGAGTTCTGCCTTCAATGCTTCAATATCCTTTGGAGTTAATTTGTCACTTGGTAGGTCATATGCTTCAATATCATCCGCTGTAATTCCGAGGTATTCTGCCCCGGTTGTTGCAAGATATTCGGAAATATGTGCTGTCTTTATTGCCCCATAAGCTATACTAGCGAAAATTCTGAATGACCAAGGATCACAGTCAGCGAAAACCATAACAGGTTTATTCCATGTTTCTGACATACGCTTAATCATTCTACGTGTAGATCTTGCTGGCTGACCTTTTAGATGAATTAATGCACACCTAGAGTCTTCATCAAATCCATTTTCTACCAACCTATCGAACATTCCACCAGTTTCTATTGCCATGATATAGTCAATATCTTCATCGATCAATCTAATTTTTTCAGGCTCTACATTGTATGGTAGGCCATAACCAGAATCTCCTACGTCATCTCGGCAATTTATTGACATCCATTCCCCACGTCTGTTTCTTTCTTCAATCGTTACATTCCCAATCATTCGAGCACCATCTTCTTCAGGTCGTAATTTGAAATCCTCNCTCATACACTTAGTAACGATTTCAAGATCTTCAGCAAGATTATTGCTNCCGTTTTGATTTTCAAACTTACCTAGTCCCCAGCCTTCTGAAATGTAATACATTTCTCTGAGAGTAGATGATTTTTCTGTATCTATCATTTCCTCAATAAATTCAATGACATGTAAAGCACGAAGTAACTGCCTGGCAGATCCTAGACTACTAGCATCACGTATTGTTTTCTTCTTTCCATATTTGTAAACACCCAATCTTTGATNAAATTCGATATTTGTTTTTGCTCGTACAGGCAACGTCATTGTTGGAGGCGTGCCCTTTAGCATTCGGTCATGCATTTCTTCTACAACTTCATTCAAACTCTGAATCACTTCTTCTCTATTTTTTGCTTCAGACATTATTCATCATTCTCCTCATATTGATCAAATCTCCATTCCTTTGGTTCGTTAGATTGTAAAATAGCCTTTTCAACTTCATTTCGATCTAATGTTCCACTATTATCTAGATCATGTACATCGATAATCTCTTCAGGTAATTTCTGAGGTATTGCATCCCCTAACACTCCTTCCATAGCATCTGCTAACTCTGATTGATCAAGGTCACCGGAATTATCTTGATCGGACTCCATAGCATCTTCAGCTATCATAGATGCTTGTTCTCTA
>NZTS01000047.1 GCA_002697105.1 Methanobacteriota archaeon
CAGAAACAATCGTTACATCCATCTTCGGCTGGACGTGTTTCGCCTTCGATACATGTAGGCTCGGGCTCTGGCTCAGGCTCTGGTTCTGGCTCTGGTTCTGGTTCTGGCTCTGGCTCTGGTTCTGGTTCTGGCTCTGGCTCTGGTTCTGGCTCTGGTTCTGGTTCTGGTTCTGGCTCTGGTTCTGGCTCTGGTTCTGGCTCTATTTCTGGTTCTGGCCATTCAACAATATAGGAATAATTCAATGTGGAACTGGGACAATGATGGAAAAACAGATCCGATTCACCACAACTTAGAATTGCGGCTTCAAATGTGAATATAACTTCAGTACCATTTGGAATTGTTTCATTGAGTATCAATTGCCATGAATAATTGTAAGTCGAATTTGCGAAGATGAAGTAATACCATTCTAACATTCCAGGAAATCCTTCAACAAGTGAGTTATCGACTGTAGCATTTACTCCGGGATAATTAATTCCTTTATCGCAGATATTGGTCAATTCTAGAGTAACGTATAGAGTTTCATTAACAGTCAAATTTTGTACAATTAGACAATGCCCATCCGGTTCTCGCTCAGGAGATGTAATATTTGATTCGAAATATGATGATTCATTGGTCAATACCGTAACACTATGCTGAGAGATATGAAGTAAATTTGAGTTGTTTTCAATCCATCCTAAACCAAAGACGGTAGAATGATCGTTGAAACCACTTCCGATATCAACGGATGTACTTGTTGCTCCTCTATTCAGAGCAATTAGACTAGAATCTGAGCCAGTTGAACGTTGATAGACAACTACGTCGGTAGAATTGAAAATTGATTGATAACCACCGCGACGTAATGATTCAAGTTCTGATCTTAGTACTCCAAGTTGGCTAATATTTTCTTGAAGACCTCTTTCTCTTTCATTCTGAGATTCATTATTCCGCCACATATGACGATTATCTGGATCTGCTCCCCCATATTCTCCATATTCATCTCCCATATAGATCATTGGAGCTCCTGGAGTAGTCAATAACCAACCATGCGCTTGAAGTGACGCACGATAGGGATCATCAGTTCCGGGCTGCCCAGGTAGGCCCTGCTCAATCCATTGATTCCATTCATCTGCGGTTCCAGGATCGGAACGTGATGAAAAACGAGAAACATCGTGACTTCCGACAAACGGAACCATGACTGAACCTTCAGAATACTGATCTTGGCTTCTAGCAGTCCAATAATCAAGATGCATATAATCCTCTTGACCTGTAGCAAAAACTAGATCCGAGGTGGCATGGTATAGGACAAAATCTGCTTGGCCATCAAGAGAATTTGGGCCCATGTATCGATTGATAGTACCATATTGCTCAGAATTCGATTCAAGATTATGTCCTGACCAACCCATAGCAGTCTCTCCCTTGAGATAGATATCTGTTCCTGCAGTCTCGAATCTTTCATTGATTCGTACTGCTAGATTAGTAATTGCAAGATCATCAACATGCTTTACAGCATCAATGCGTCCACCGTCTAAATCATAGGTTTCAATCCACCAAAGAATATCCTCAATCATTTGTTCAGAAGCGTTTCTATCCTTCCAATTCAGATCGGGCATATAATCCCTGAAAAGACAATCAAGCCTATGCTCAGTCCAATCACAGTTCTCTTCTCCGCAGATACAACCTTCGTTAAACCATTCAGGATGATCGATATGATAAGGATGATCTTCATGAACGTGATTTACTACAAAATCACCCATCACACGAATTCCTGCAGAATGAGCTGAGTCAACTAATTCATGTAACTCTTCAGGAGTACCAAGACGTGGATCGATACTACGCGGTTCTACTGGCCAGTATCCATGATATGCTGAAACTTCATGAACGCCATCGGCTGCGAGTCCTGTTCCATTTGCTGCCTTGTTAAATGGAGTCAACCATAGAGCATTAACCCCCAAATCAGAAAAATATCCAGATTCGATCATGTTCGTAACGCCTGATAAATCTCCGCCCATCCAATCTGCTCCTTGAGCAACTCCTTGGATTTCTAAGGGATCGTTTGATTGATTGCCGTTTACAAAACGATCTGTCATCACCATGTAAATTAGTGCATCATCCCATATGAAATCTGATTCTTCCCCAATCCAGAATGGTAGTAAAAGATCATCAGCAGGAATTCCAGAAGTATCAAATCCTTCTATGTGAATAGTGTGTTTGCCATCCTCTAAACCACTGAGGTCAAGAGACCAAGTCCAATTTTGAGCATCCCAAGTTGAACCTAATAATCCAGTAGGAGTAGCAGAAGGGGCACCTCCACCAGAACCAGCATGCCAATAGACGTAGAGAGTTTCGTTCTCTATCAAGTGAGTAAACATAGGTCTCGTATCATTTGCAACCCTTGCTATACTATTCTCAAAGGAATCACAAAATCCTCTATATGGGTTTGATGAATCAATTATCCAATTCCCATCGACAATAAATTTGTAACAATACATACCTGGATCGATTTCGATATTTGCTGACCATTGATTTGTTGAAAATTCGACCATAGGGGTACCATTAGTCCATCCATCCCATTCACCCATAACCTCTACAGTGGTAGCAGAACCATCCCAAAAAAATGCATGAGAGGATGGACGCTGACGAACGATAGACTGAGATTCAGAATCTCCCGAAACAAGAAGGGGAGACATGGTAGATATGAGAAGCAAAATTAAGACTGAGAACAATCCCATTCTAAACTTCATTCTTCTTCCCCTCCGAACAATGCATTAGCCGTATCCACAATTTCGTTAAGATGAGCACATAGAAATCCTTCTATAAACTGATTTGTGGGATTTCTGTAAACTTCCATAGGAGGACCATGTTGTTGAAGTTCCCCTTCATTCAATACGGCAATTCTATCGGCAAGAGTCATCGCCTCTATTTGATCATGAGTAACATAAACCGTAGTCATACCTAATTCATCATGTAATCTACGGATTTCAACTCTCATCTGTTGACGTAATTCTGCATCTAAATTAGATAATGGTTCATCCATTAGTAAGACCCTAGGTCTCTTGATTAGTGCACGGCCCAGTGCAACTCGTTGTCTCTGCCCTCCAGAAAGTTGCTTAGGTTTCTTTTGTAATTCCTCACTTAATCCCAACATTGCAGCAGTTTCAGATATTAATTTTGAAACCTCATCATCTGATTTCCGTTCTTCTCCTTTCATCATCTTTAGTCCAAAAGAAAGATTGTCTTCTACCGACATATGAGGATATAGGGCATAGGATTGGAATACCATCCCGATTCCTCTGGCACCAGGCGGTAAGTCGTTTACCTTCGCACCTCCAATACTAATTTCTCCCTTAGATATATCCTCTAGACCTGCTAGCATTCGCAAAGTTGTTGATTTTCCACATCCTGAAGGGCCCAAGAGGACAAGGAATTCGCCATCCTTAATTTCAAGATTTAATTCATTCACTGCTGTGAATCCATTTTCATATTGTTTTGTCACATTTCTAAAACTCACACTAACCATGAGATCACCCCTTTACTCCGCCTGCACTTAATCCCTCAATTAAGAATCGTTGGAATATTACGAACAGAACTACTACTGGGAGGCTTACCAACAAAGATGCTGCTGCAAAGTCACCCCATGCTTGACCTGTTGATGAAATTAAAGAAGCTAAACCAACCGGCAAGGTGTACATCTCCTCACTTGTATTGAATGTCAATGCTAACAAAAATTCATTCCAAGCAGCAAGGAAAGAAAATAATGCTGTAACGGCAACTGCTGGGAGAGACAAAGGTAAAATGATTCTCCAAAACACTTGGTTTTGGTTACATCCATCTACTAATGCTGCTTCTTCTAACTCCTTTGGGACTGTATCAAAAAATCCTTTCAACATCCAGACGCATAATGGTAAGGCTGTAACCGAATATGCTAAAATTAGTCCAACTGAAGTGTTCAATAAACCCAAGGCTTTCATTACCAAGAAATAAGGTACAAGAATAATTACTCCAGGAAACATCTGGACTAGAAGGAAGGAGAACATTGCATAATCTCTTCCTCGGAATTTGAATCTGCTGAATGCATATCCTGCAGGGATTGCTAATGCAAGTCCCAATATTGTAGTACCAATAGAAACAATGACAGAATTACGAGTCCAAATCCAGAATGATTCTGAAGATAAAATATGGTTGAAATGCTCCATAGTCACACTATCAAAGAATCCACCGCCTAATGAATTCCCAGGGGAAAGTGCCACATCAAGTATCCATAGAATTGGAAGAACAACAAACGCTACTGCATGTAACAAAGCCACATGGCGGAAAACCTTGCCATGAAATCGGTTAACACTTCGATTTCTATAAAGTCCCAATTCTGCGGATCGGGTTGTTTGATTTCCGGAAGCCCACAGAGTTACAATCGGTTTTGAAACAGAGTATATGGCAAACAAGGATGGAAAAAAAGACCATCCCATCATCCAATAGTCGATTATTATTCGAGGGCCGGATAAGAATTGAAGAACGCATAAAAGCAAAGAAAGTCCGGAGATTGCAATCACGCCGTCTCGGATGAATCTTTGACCTTGATCTAATTTAGATAGTAAAAAGAGGATTACCAAGGATACAACGATTTGCATCGATGAAGAGAAAATCAAATCTGAATCCTCTCTAAGAATAAAAATTGCTAATGAGACAAAATTAATTATTACCACTATTGAGTATAGGCTTCGTAAAGATTCTACTTCAGCAGGAATATACCATCTGGTCGCTAGATCATCGTGAAGTACTGGTGATAATGATTTTTCTGAGCCAATCATGTGACTGCCTCCGTTGCATTTGTCTTCTTCATGTACGTCCAAGAAAATACTACTAACATCAAGAAAATCACTACTGACCAAGCTGCAGCGACCCCATATGCTCCCTCTCTAAAGGCAACATCGTAAACATATGTAATCAGAATATCTGTAGAACCAGGACCATCAAAATCTAAGTTTGGACCCCCATCAGTCATTAAATAAATGACATTGAACATGTTAAATGTCCAGATAAATCCTAGTAAAGATAGAGGAACTAAGGCACTTTTTAGATTGGGTAATGTGAGATAGAAGAATCTAGAAAATTTGTTGATTCCGTCGACTTCTGCAGCCTCATACATATCTTTTGGTAATGCTTGAAGAGCACCTGAAATTGACATCATCATAAATGGAATACCCAACCAAATATTTACTAAAATTACAACTATTTTTGCCCCATTAGGATCGGCTAAGAGATTCAGATCTGTCCCAAGAAAATCATTCAAAGCACCTGCTGGCTCATACAATCCTCTCCATACCAAGACTGAGATGTAAGAAGGGATTGCCCAGGGTAAGAGAAGTGCAGTACGATAAGCACTTCTTCCTCTCAAATCATTAGAATTTAATGCCATAGCGAGAAGTAAGCCAAATCCAATATGTGCCGCTACATTAACTACAGACCATAGTAATGTAAAACCGGTTACTCTGAAAAATCCAGATGTAGATATTACAGTGATGAAATTCTCAATACCAATAAGTGATTGATCTCCAAGATATGACTGGTCAGCATTAGTAAATGATAACCAGATTCCGTATAAAACAGGATAGAAAGTTAGGACCGAAAGAGCAAGAATAGCGGGAGCAATGTACATATGGGCAAAACGTGAGGTTGTTTTTCCCTCACGATAGTCCATCCATCTTAGGATTANGAGTAAAATGATAACACTCAACGCAATAGAACCTATGGCAAAAATATACGGAGAAGTTTCAATGACTATTATTTCTTCATCAGAGGATGTGGAAGAACTAGATATTGACGGGGAAAGTATTGATTCATTACTAGGATTGATCACCATAACTGCTAGATAAATTTCTATTCCGGGAGGAATCCCAGTTAGAGTACAATTTACTCCAATTGTTTCTGAAGGAACGACTGCAGTGCCAACTAAATCTCGATAAACTGGAATCCAGTTTCCATCTCCAAAATTATATGTGCAATCGTCATACCATTCCCCTATTTCTGGCTGAAGAAGTCCGGAGGTATTACCTACTGTTACTTGAGAATGCATAGTAGCATTAATTGTCTCAATTATCGTTTCATTACTCATCCAAATCTGGAAAATCGTTCCTTCTTGAGTTGGTGAATCAGTTGACCAAATAAGATCAACTTGTCTGTATCCAACATCACCATCTGCTTCTAAAGTGCTAATTTCTGAGGCATGATATATTGGAAGCAAAAGTATGAATGATAAAATTGCAATAAATGCTCTCTTCACCTAAATTCCCTCCAAATCCGACTCAAGTGCTTGATTTGCAAGAAATAATGCTTCGGAAGATGTCATCTCACCAGTATACACGTTTTCGAAAGCAGTTCCTAATGGGTCATAGACCAAGGCCATAGCCCTAGTAGTCGGAGCAGGAGTCCCTTCCATTAACTGTTCTAGAAAACCAGAAATTACAATATTATCAGAAATATCTGAGTCATCATAAAGATCGATATGAGTAGGCATTGTATAGGTTTCAATGGCAAATTCTTTTTGAACTTCAGAAGAAGATAGGAAAAGTGCTAGTTTGGTTGACCATTCTTTATTCAATGATTGCTTACTAACTGACCATCCTTTGTAGGTGACTAAGGGGGCGACTCGCTCACCAGTATCTGATACAATTGGTAAAACAGTTTGCTGAAGAGGTATTCTTCCAGCCTCATAGGTCACCCAATTCCATGGTCCATCAATAATCATTGCAGCTTTGGAACTTAAAAATTGAGTTTTCATGGATTCAATATTTGTTCCAGTCTGAACTACTCCATGTTCTAATTCCAAATCCAACATCCAATCCATTGACTCAGATGAACCGTTTGAATTCAATGTAGGGGTACCATTCTGATCGAAAAGGGAACCTCCAAATCCAGCTTGGAAACCAAACCACCAATATGCATCTTTTACTGGTAATGCTAACCCATTTACATCACCTGAGGTTAATGTTGAAGCCGCCAACAACATATCGTCTAATGACCAACTTTCGTCAGGATAATCGACGCCTGCGGCATCAAATAAAATCGGATTGAAGAGTAGACTAAGACAATCTTGACTGGCCGGAATTCCTAGTAAGTCTCCTTCATATTTCATTGCATTAAGGGCACGTGGGTCAAATTTTGAACGTTCGATTGGAGTTAAATGTGAACGAAGATCCTCAAGCAAAGGTTGCCCCCCTACCCGAATATCTCCTATTTTACCTAATTGATCAGAGGAAAGACGTACAATATCTGGAGCTTCTCCTCCCTGTGCTGCTATCATAAATTGTTGNTCTGCTTCAGGATAAGGAATTGCTGAGATCTTTACCTCCACACCGGGGTTAGAGGCCATAAATACCTCAATTCTTGACTCGAAAGTCGCTTGTTCTTTACTTTCAGCAGCAAATGAATGCCAAACAGTGAGTTCAATATCAGAATCATTTGAATCTGATTCAGTTGAACCATCACTAGAAAGACAACCGGGAGATAACAAAAATATGGCAACAATGAAACAACTTATGATTCGGCGCACCATTACTTTCACCACTCCTCTGGAAAGTCCTCCCCGTTGAAAAGTGTCGACCAAATGTCTCGTAGATTTGGACCAGGAACTACGGGAACTTCAGCAGAACTAAATGCGGAATAGGCTTCTTCTCTTGTAGGATTAAATCCAATAAATCGACTCCCTGGGACATGCATGGATAAATCCATGCTACTATCTCCAACACTAACCACCTCAGATGGATCAAAGCCATTGATTCGAATTAATTTCTCTACCATCTCACCCTTGTTCCAAGCGGGAACCCGACAAACTCCATCATCCATTAAGTATCCTTCATCATCATACGAGAAACCGTTAGCTGCCCAGTCATCTACATTAAGCATTGAAGCGATTGCAGAAACAAACAAATCAACACCTGCTGAAATGATGACTACGTGTACTCCTCGTGCTTGTAAAGCAGAAACCACATCGCGAGCTCCTTCCATTAACTGGACACCAGAATAGCACCTGAATAACTCATCACGGTGGATCTTGGGCTGAACTTCTTTCCACTGACGAATATCATCACGCATGAATTCCTCATCAGTAATCTCCTTGTTCAAAAAAGCAGACAACAAAGTCCCGTCTCCAGTTCCAAAATGAGCATGAATTACCGCCCATGATGATCCTGCGTCAGCAAGGACTCCATCGCAATCAAACGCAACTGCCTTTACTGTCCCCATACAAATCACCGTAGACTAACGTCTCCTTAGTCTAATCGACCGAAGTGGACTGGAGACCCTAAGGTCTCCAATCCGTTTCTTCGTTCGATATCCTCAAGCAAGCCTTGGTGGGTTGGTCTGTCCTGTGAAGGACATCAACGGTGTTGCAGCTTGGGAACCAGGTGAATAAATCACCGTGATACTCATGCTGTCAATCAATTCACCAGTACTTGGGTCAGTCATCAATACATAGATGATATCTCCAGCACCAAAACCAGTAGTACAGTCACCTGATTCAGAACAATCAATGTCGTCCTTGAAGGTCACCATAGCATCACTGTTGGTAGGGATACGGCCATATAGACCACAATCACCAGTCGCATCACCAGTTTCGTAACTTGCACAAGATTCTGCACCAACGTATTTGTCCGTCATATTGTAGTCACGGAATTGTTGTTCTCCATTCGAATCAGTCCATTCCAGTTGTACGCGCACCGCTTGAGTAGCAAGTTCGTTCTGTGCACCATTTACAGTAATCTTCCACGACCAATCATTAGGATCGTCAGAAGTTACGAAGGTGTCAGTTAATGCTGTTACTCTTGGAGCTGCCTTACCAGAAGTGTCCGCTAGAGATGAAGACCACACATACAGAGTACCGGATAGTACAACGGTGATGGCCACTAGCAGAATTGTTGCAATAACTGGGCTAACAGCCTCTTCGTCCATTGACATCTCTTCTATAATCTCCTCTTCTTCACGGCGAGCCGAGAATAGTGTGAGACCTAGGAATAGACCAACCAATGATACGGCCATGAGTCCAGGTACAAACGATGCAACTGATGTTGCAGGACGTAGACCTACCATCTTAGGTAGTGCATCGCCCGAATCAGTTGTGGTCACGTTGTTATTGGCCCAATTCAACTCTTCTAGAGCAGGTCGACGGAAGTTATCGGTCACGTACGCGTCAGTGAATGGATCGATTGTCCTCACTTCTGCGAACGCAGCAACCTCATCAGTTGCTGTGTTCATTGTGATGTAACCCTGAACAAGAACGCTCTCACCAACTCCAGGAACTTCTCCCTTCTCCCACTCCAGTGTTACCTGATGTTGGATACCAGGGTTATCGTTTGCAGTGAAACGAATCTGAAGATCGTGGCCATAATTGTACAGTGCCGGATCATCTCCATTGTTAGTCACCATTACCTTGTATGGTACACGAGTACCAGGTAGAACAGCATCGACATTCACGAAGTCGAAGTATGTCTGTCCTTCAACAGGTTCGAAGTGGTAGTCCGGGCGAGCCTCTTCTACGTTGTTTACACGTATGTTGAGAGTCACTCGGTCTGACCTCTGATCGTAAGTGTCGTAACCTGCTTGACTATAGTTGATGTAACTAGGTGCTTCAGCTGTGTCATTCAACCAAAGGGAAACAGTGCAGTAGTAACCGCTTGCTGGAACCATCTGGTGAATTCCTCCATCACGAACTCCGTCGCCATCAGCATCCTGTAGGAAGTCTATCTCACTGGTTGGTGCTGTTGTGGTGGCATCCGGAATCAGAGTGATTGTCATGTCCTCAGTGTCTTGATCGAAGGCGATAGTGAAGTAATGGTCATAATCGCACATAGAAGTCTTAGCTACTTCCCACTGGTAATCAGACTGCTGATGGTCAATATCAGACATCATGTTAGCCAGATTGAACGTGAGGTTGTCGACATTGGTGTCATCCTCAGTGAGTTCAAAGTACCAATCATTTTCATCACCCTGATACAGAATATCTCCGTTAGCAACCTCAATTACGGCGCCAGTAGAGGCATCGAAGTTCGGGATTACCGGAGCATCGTTAATCGGGTTAACAATGAAAGTGATTGACTCGTTGTCAGCACTGTCTACTCCATCACTTAGACCAAAGATAATCGTACAAGAACCACCGTTCTCNTTAGACGCATTCTCTGTCAATAGTAAGTCAGTTGTACTAGCCATCTCAACACTGAATGGGATACATTCGCCCTCATCAGCACTCCAGACATATGTCTGAGGAACTGGGTATGGGTTGTTGTCCGTCTGCTCGTTCTCGTTAGCCATATCAAGGATGTAACTACCTGAGACGTTGTACACACTACCTAGAGAGCGAGGGATAGTGAAACCTGTGGCTCCATCTACCGCTTGCTCGTCTCGGATATTGAAGGTCTCTGCAGATCCTCCATCGTATACCATCAACACACAGTCTGAGCGGGCAGTGTTACACATCACTGGCTTGTCGTTCACGTTAGTAACGTTCCAATGGAAGGTCTGAGTAGAGTTCAAACCGTCACTGTCAGTTACTGTGGCCTTCAAGCGATGACCGCCGAACTGGTCCTGTAGAGTTGTGACATCTAGACTATGGCCGTTCAATGCATACGTGTACGGTGTAATGTACGTATGCGTGTTGGCAGCAGAATCAACAACTTCCCATGTTAGGGTAGCTGCTTGATCCTGATAGTCCTGTGCCAAATCAGTCATACTAATCGATGTCAGACCTGTATCTTCGTCAACAGTGACGTCAACAAGGTTCTGAATCACAGGCTTAGCACGTAAGATATCAATCTCAACTTCCTGGTTTGTGCTCATCATAACATTGGTCTCAGTTCCCCAGTCCCAGTAGTCATTGTCAGCATCTCGAACCTTTACGATGATATCGTAAGGACGAGCAGGTGTTGGAGTTGTTGTACCTGCATATGTTCTGTAGATAAGCAAGAAGTCATCTAGTGTTCCATCGGGCAGGTCAACACCACCAAGATCGAAGTTACCGAAATCGTAGAATGTCGCTGCTGTAGTGAGTCCTGTCACACCGGTCTGTGGAGGGAATACTGCAAGTACGGATCCAGAATTTTCATCCTGTACCATTGCTAACCATCGAACATCCTCGGTTGGTGAACCAATACAAGACCATGGAATCGCGAACTCAGAGTTCAAACTCCATGTTGTTGTAACTCCTGGGTATCCAAATCCTACATGGGATGTGATTCCAGTACAAGAAGCAGTAACATCAACCCAGTTACCAGTTGGAGTAACACGCTTCAAGCCCCAACTTGTTGCGTCTTCAGCATATAGCATGAAATCAGCCTGGAAAGGCAAGTTATGACTTACGTACCAGGTATCTCCAACGCTACTTCCACCAGCTACAGTATCAAGGTAAACCATACCATCAGATACGGTGAATGATACTCCAGTTAGTCCAATGTATACATTGGATGAATCCCATGTTACTCTCATTCCACCGCCGCTGGATGTGTTCTCAGCGACCACACCCGGCATCATATCGTCTGCAATATTGGTTTCAGCAGTGTACTCTCCAACCCAATCGCCCATGTCTCCATCTGTTACGATGGTAGCACCAGCACGAGTGCGCCATGATGGGCTCACATATTCAGATCTTGAGTGTGCAATCAGTGGTAATCCCAAAGAGGTATAATCCTCAGTCGAACGAATTACTAGACCGACATCAGATGCTGCTGAACCCATATGAGTTACATCAAGATCCAGCAAGTTACCTTCATGGATAATTGAGGAAGTTGTTAGAGTCANTTTACTCGNATCTAGAACTCCGTTTCCTACGCTAGTAATAGTACTGAATGGACCTGCATTGATCTGAGTAGCCGTACTCGGCCATGTCATGTTCTCGATAGAACCAGATGCAGCATTGAGTGTCTTCAGAGTTGTGTCTGAGGCACTTGTACCGCCATTCCAGCGGAATAACTTGTGTCCATCTGCTAGAACACCAGTTCCACCATCAGTTGACAAATCAGTGATGTCAAGGACTGTTGTTCCACCGGTGCTAACTGCATCAACTGCGACACCAGTAGTGTCGTCAACTTCTATAGAAGCACCGTTGATGGTAATGTCCACATCTTCAGCTTCGATACCTGCACGGTCAGCCACAATTAGAGCACCAGAACCTGAACGGGCTTGAGGAGTTCCACCGAGGTACAACTCTCCGCCGCTCATTTCTATTCCAATTCCGAATCCGCTTACTGAGGTATTCGATAATGAAACATCATCAGCACTACCTGCAACGTTGATTCCAACAGATGCTAGAGCGGGGCCAGAGGAAGACGAAACTACCACTGTTCCATACATGTTAGGATGGGCACTACAATGATAATTGTAAGTTCCAGCCTGAGTAAATGTATGAGAGAAGTACGTTCCATTATTCATTAAACCACTATCCCACAAAGGAGTACCAGTAGTGTTCTCTGTTGTAGAATGCTGGTAGTTGTTAGGATCAGAATTGTACTCTACTGCATGCCATCGAACAGTATCACCAAGATTGATGCTAATGTTCTGTGGAGAGAAAACAGATGCTCTGATATCGACTCCATGTACACGAGGAGCAGCTCCACCGAGACTGGTGAAAGAACTTCCATCATCAATGACAGTACATCCATCCACTACAAGTCCGTTTGAGATTACTTCGACATCATTGCCACTCATGGTAACCTCGGATGTAGTACCACAGTTAGACACTTCAATGCCTATTGCACTAGTTGGTACACGACCTGATGTGAATTCAACAGTGTTGTCATCAATCTCAACGTCATTGGAACCCAATACATTGTAGACCGANATCCCACCATCTGCATCGATTAAGGTGTTACCNGAAATAGTTCCCCAACCTGACTGAGTGTATANACCTGGGTAAGATGAATCTCCAATACCGCGGAAGGTGTTTCCAGTAACNTCCCACTGNNTACCNTTTCGAGAGTAGAATCCAATATCAGCCTTGATATCGTTGTCTTTTACGTCGATAGAGTTCGTGGTTTGGTCCTGAATATACACACCGTATGACGGATTGGTACTACCTTCCATGGTATTACCCTCGAAGACGATATCGTCCGACTTGGTGTTAAGGTACATCCACAATCCCATCGAACCAGTATCAGTAAAGACGTTGTCTCGAACAACCAGATCATCTGTTCCCTGACCGCTGTAATAGGTGCTGTACGCATAGTAGTTGTAAGGAACCATTACACCTGCATCACAGTCGAAGAACTGATTGTTTTCGACCAATGCGTTTGCAATTCCTGCAGTAGTAACACAAATCTGACGGTAGTTGAAACTACTTGTCTTCAAAGGAGCTGTGTAATGCGCTAGCGTACTGTTTGTCAGAGTAAACTCTGCTGGAGCACCATAGTAACCTCGTCCTGAACCCATGGATGCAATACCCACAAGTTCTGAATTGTTAACATTCCAAGCACCATAGTTAGACGTTCCTTGTTGACCAAGATAGAATCCACCAGGGTTATCATTTCCTGCTGCTCCAATTCCAATCACAGTGGTATCATCCATATTGATCTTCTGTGTGTAAGGATACTGAACTCGTATCGATGCAAGGTTATCATTGTTGTAACCTGTTGTAAAGATAATCGAGTTATTGAAGTATGTCTGTGACCCTGCTGCCATGTAGTTGTAGGAGTTATCCATCAAGATTGCCTTGTTGTTTTGCTCACCACTCATTGCATAGTAAGCATCGTATTGNACAAGACCGCTNGACAAGGTNGNTGTNCCACTATATCCNACGCCNCTGNTACAACNGTCNNAGNCCNTAGTTTNNGTTGTANCGNTAACATACATGNGCATCAATTTTNTCNGCCATGTCTANGGTNTCAGCGTTTCCAGNAGNATCNGTTAGNGTNACANTNTCNNANGCGTAACGGAANTCNGTATTGGAGCTNNATGCTCCTGCCCCTGCATGNNGATANACAGATGCTACTNTCATTCCAGCGAGGTTCATGTTNTTCGTTCCGCTTGCATCGATTGTGTAAGTGTTAAACTCAAGGTTATCCACTAGACCAGTTGCATCAGATTTACCTTCATCAACAGCTCGACCATCGGCATCGATTAACTTCATTCTAGCACTTGATACCGCTGAAGAATCAGCTTCTAGGGTTACATCATAGAAACGAG
>NZTS01000048.1 GCA_002697105.1 Methanobacteriota archaeon
CACCTGCGAGAAGAACAAATGCTCCACATATCAGGGCGAATTGTGACCGTGAAGATTCAAAGGACTTGGCGAGAGCGTTTGGGACCCCAATAGTACTACATTCAATAGGGCCAGAAGGATCTTTGAGAAGAACCGCTACGGGATTAGGAATCCATTCCATTCTGTTAGAGGCAGGTACTGCAAATGTCTTCGAAGGTGGAGCAATCGCTGTAGGGGTTCAAGGAATCATGAATGTAATGATCCATCTGGGCATGATTGATGGAAACTTACGGCGTCCAGAATGGCGACTGATTGTTCGGAAGTCAAGGTGGATCAGATCTCCACGAGGAGGTATGCTTCATCCCGCGATTGTTGCAGGAGAATTAGTAGATGAAGGGCAACCAATTGCACATGTAACAAATCCTCTTAGTGGAGATGCAGAAGCAATTCTTAGTCCAATGTCTGGGGTGGCAGTGGGGCTAGCTACATCTCCAATTGTAAGAGAAGGAGATCCTGTAGCGAATATTGCATCTGTTCAAAACAAAAAAACACATCAAAAAATTCGTGCGGCTCCAATGACCGAATGGACAATTAAAGATGTCTCCGAAACTCTTGAAGATATTTCTGATGATGAAAGTGGAGCATGTATAGATGATACTCCAGAGGATGAATAATGGCATCTACAGAATTATATTTTGGATANGGTTCAAATCTTAATGAAGAAGACTGGAANTCCTCGGGAAANTTTTTGCCATGGAAAGAAGCNTTAGANATTCACAAATCAGGGTTTTTNTTGGACTACATACCAACGTACCATTATTATTCCAGCGGNAGNAAGGGTGGAGCTTTAGACATAAAACCTGTCAAGGGAGGAGTAGTAAGTGGGATGTTATTTCGCCCTACTACTCAGGGATGGAAAAATGTAGATAAGAAGGAAGGAAATCCTGATTATTATTCACGTAAANNAGTTCCAGTTCAGACAGTTTCAGGAGAGCTANTGCGGGCAGTCACCTATGTTGTAGTTAATGACAAAAGAAAGGAACATTTTATCCAACCAACTGAAAAATACAGAAAAATCGTTGAAANGGGGATGNAANAGCTTGGATTAGATCCTGTNGGACAAAATGCNGCCGCAAGAAATGANGAGGCTCAATGCATGTGCAACAATGTATTCGTATATGGGACATTGAAACAAGGTCACAGTAGAGAGAATTCAATGATTGATGGAAGAAAAGGTCTTCCTAAATTTGGGAAGATACAAGGTGAATTAATAGATCTTGGAGCATTCCCTGGATTAATTCAAGGAGCAAATGATGTAATCGGGGAATTACATTCATTCAGTGAGATAGGATCTGTTTTAGATCGATTAGATCGTATCGAAGGATTCTATGGTCATGGCGCCCCTAACAATCTCTTTGAAAGGATACTTTGCAATGTTGAAACGACAGACGGGATAATGCAAGCGTGGACTTACAGATGGACTGGTTCAGAGGGGATACGTGTAGAATCTGGAGAATGGAGTAAAACATGAACCTCTTATGCTCTACCACTACTAGGGAACCACATGGACGCTAAGATTGGAGTAGTGACCATTTCCGATCGAGCTTTTACTGGCATATATGATGACGAATCAGGTCCAGCAGTTATTGACACATTGAATCGAATTATCAATTCTGAATGGATTCCAATTACAAAACTAATTCCGGATGAAAAAAATGAAATTGAAAAAACACTTATCCAACTTGTAGATGTTGAAAATTGTTGTTTAGTAATCACAACCGGAGGAACTGGTCCCTCTTCCAGAGATGTAACACCAGAAGCTACTGAAAATGTTTGTGAACGTATGATGCCCGGTTATGGAGAATTGATGAGGACAATTTCTCTTGAATTTGTCCCAACTGCTGTTCTTTCTAGGCAGACGGCCGGATTGAGAGGAAATTCATTAATTCTGAATTTACCAGGTTCGCCCAAGGCAATTCAACAAACACTAATCCCTCTATTTGAATCGATTCCTGCTTGTATAGACTTAATGGATGGACCGTTTATCGACACAAATTCAGAAATTGTGGTTGCATTTCGTCCTAATCATCGTTGAATCAAAAACAAAGGGTTCAACTCCTAACCACTGGAGGGTGGGGTATGGCCAAGATGAAAAGCGGGTTCACCCCAACTAGATCAAATGACGAAATACGTCAAATCGATGTAACACTCGATTTTACCCCTAATGCCCTTGCATCAGTTCTTTATCGGCAAGGAAATACAATGATTTTAGCCTGTGTAACCAAAGAACGTTCACTCCCCAGATGGTTTCCAAGAGATGCNACCAAAGGATGGGTACATGCAGAATATTCTCTAATGCCNGCTTCTACAGATTCNAGATTNAGAAGAGAAAGAAATGGAGCAAAAGGAAGAACTCAAGAAATTGAGCGGCTTGTTGCNAGATCGCTTCGTGCGGCTGTAGATCTTGAAGCATTGGGACCTATCGCTCTAAACATTGATTGTGATGTTTTGAATGCAGATGGAGGAACNAGATGTGCGTCAATTACTGCTGCTGGGATTGCNCTTCGTCTTGCAATTCGCAGATTAATTGCNCAAGGAATTTGTCTACCTGNAAATANAAGAGAAGAAGGCTCNGAAACTAAAGTATCACTAACACAAGAAGAAGCAATGATTCATGAAAAATCCGTCATGCCANATGACGTGGCTGCTATCAGCGTAGGACTTCTAGACGGCGAGGTATACGCAGATTTAGATTATGATNTAGACAGNAATGCCGATGTTGANATGAATATTGTTATGACATCTGATAAAAAATTTGTAGAAGTACAAGGNACGGGTGAAGAAGCAACGTATTCTTCAGAAGAACTTGACGCTCTAATTTCTTCAGGAAAAAATGCAATAGAACAATTATTTGCGATTCAAAAGAGAACTCTTTCTGAATAAAACAATACCTTTTGTTAGCGGAACCCTTGAATGGCAATCTACAGTCGCAAGAGCACTGCGACGGTAACTCAGCTGGGAGAGTGCCAGACTGAAGATCTGGAAGTCGCCGGTTCAAGCCCGGCCCGTCGCACCTTCTCAGAAGAGGTCGTCATCATCGTCTTCTTCTTCGAATTCTATTCTACCAGTATCTGCTTTCTTCGTAGCAGGAGCCTTTCTTTTATCTTGAGATTCAGGTTGTTCTCCAGACGCTTCATTTTCATTTGCTTCTAATCTCAATCGAGCTTGTTCTTTTTCTCTTGCAAGTAACTCTTCGGGATCNAGCCCTGCCTCAATTGCTAATTTTATTCGACGCTCTTCTAACGCTCGGCGTTCAAGTAATTTCTGCTTTGCTTTGTCATATTGCTGCAACATNTACATTGCATCGTGNTCAAGTAGTGGAGAATCNGAAATAACTGTAACATCTAACCAATCACCTTCTTCTGCCAGATATTCAGCCAATGGTTCAAACTTAAGATCTGATTTCTTTAATTGTGTATAATGCATAGCGTTACCTGAACGATGTTCGATTCCAGAAAAGTGACAGTAGAATTTCTTCCCTCCGAATTCNGAACGTACTTGGTCAAATAATTCTGCAAAATCTTCAGATGTTCTTAGGGAACCATTTCCTCTAGCATGAATATGAGCCATATTTAGCACAGGAACGGTTCCGTCTACATGATTTACAACCTCAAGTACCTCATCTAACGTACCCCATAGCGACTGTTGTCCACTAGTCTCAACTCCAATTAATGTAGGCTCACCTTCTGTGACCCAAGGGAATGCTGCATAATCAACCTCATCCTCTTCTTTACCCCAAAGTTCGTGACAACGTTCGACTACACCTTCCAAAATATTAGCAAGATGTTCGTTTGTCTCTCTCCCTGGTCGCCTTTCGCCATACGGACCTACATGATATGTAATATGTCGAGCATTAACGACCTTAGCCGCCTGCAAACTTGTTTCCATTTTCATTAATGTTCGTTGACGAGAACGATTATCTCCAAGTAAGTCTGCATAATATGGGCCATGCATATTCATTTCAAAATCAGATTTCCAAGACAGAATACCTGCCTGCCAATATTCATTGAAGTGTTGTGGTGCAACCGTCCGAACAGTTTGAATCTCCATAGTTGAAAGACCAAGCGCGGTTATGTCATCCATTCCTTCAACAATTGTACGTCCTTTACAAGACAGAGGTACCCCTGCTGGTCCGAAACGAAGTGGCATCCAATTGACCCCCGACCTCCTGCCCGAACGGGTGGCCCTTCAAAAGGGATGGCACGAAATCTAGGATTTAGTTCGAGTAAGAGTGAAGATAAATTAATCCAAAATTATGCAAAATTAGGACAGCATCATAACCTCAATCATCATCGTAGAAACGATGACTAGACGCTGGAGTAGTTTGGGTGTCGCATCGCTAATGCTGCTTTTACTAATGATTCCTAGTGCTCATGCTTTCAGTATTGAGAAGGAAGATCCCGGACCTACTCATTGGCAACTCGACATTCCCGAGAACGTTTACCCTGTAGATGGATTCGGTCACCACGAAGTAGATCCTTTACTCAATTCTCGAAACTCAGATTTAATCCGATTGATTCCTTCAGATGGAACAAATGAAACTGATTGGATTTCAAGAAGCAATCTTCCCAGTCCTCGGGAAATTAGTAATTCGATATGTTACAACCCTAATGGCATGGTTCTAGATGAAGATGGCCTATCAGATATGAACTGGCTTTGGGGGCAATTCGTATCGCACGATATTGACTTTACTCTGACCCAAAATGGTCGAGTAGAAGGTGCAGCAGAACGAATCGACATACCTGTACCATCAGGAGACCTATGGATGGATCCACAGGGAACTGGTTCAAACATGATAATGATGTTCAGATCAACCTACAATCAGTCAACTGGAATCGAAANTATACCNAGAGAATANCCTAATTCAGTAACAGGGTGGATAGACGGATCTTCTGTNTATGGATCTACTCAAGATACCGCTGATTGGTTNAGAAANGGAGAAGGAGGGCTCCTAAAGGTCACATCTGATCCAAATGGNGATCTCCTACCATTAGCTGCNGAAGATGATGAAACGGCACCTAGTATGAGTTTTGTTGGATTCTCTGCCTCTGAAAGATATATTGCTGGTGACGCTCGTGCAAATGAACATGTTGGACTTACAGCAATTCACATAATCTTCGTTAGAGAGCACAATCGGATTGCAGAAGTTTTAGGATCACAAAATCCTGAATGGACAGATGAAGAAATTTATCAAACTGCAAGAAAATANGTTACAGCANTAATGCAACAAATAACCTATCAAGAATACTTNCCTTCAATGAATATTTATTCAGACACTGGTGANTATGATTCAACCGTAGATCCATCGATAAGTAATGCGTTTGCAACGTTAGCATTCAGGATGGGGCATTCACAAATAGGGCCACTTACATTACGTTTGGAAGAGAACAGAACCTCGATACCTCAAGGGAGTATCGCATTGGAAAATGGTTTCTGGGACCCTAATTCTCTAGTAACAGATGGCGGCATAGATCCTGTTCTCCGTGGCTTAGCATTTACTACTCAAGAAGCAAATGATGTAGGATATATTCACGCTCTCAGAAATATGTTGTTTGGAGCACCAGGGATGGGAGGAATGGACATGTGTGCTATAGATATTCAAAGAGGTAGAGACCATGGAATCCCAAGTTACGGAGCATTCAGAGAATTAGTTGGATTGCCATCAACCAATAACTGGTCTGACGTTACATCTGATTCTGAACTTGCATCTCGATTGGAATCAGTATACCCGAATGTCAGTTTAGCAGATCCACTAATCGGAATGTATGCAGAAGATCATGATTGGGTACATCATTTTCCCGAATCAAATGAATTTCATACAATGCATAGCACTGTAGGNCCAACAATGCACTATATACTCAAAGAGCAATTTCACAGATTAAGAGTNAGTGACCCATTATTCTACGAATGGGATCCAGATCTCTCACACGTTTTAGACGAAATCCGAAACACTACCTTAACAGATGTAATTCTTAGAAATACTGGAATACAAGGAATGGTATGTCTATCAATGATTTCAGAACAACATTGGTTAGAGAACTCTGAAGGAGATTTTAGAACATCTGAAGATTATTGTATAAATGAAAATCTAAATTTTGTTCCAGGCCCTCCTGTTGAAATAAATAATCCAATACAGGACAGATCTACTATTCTTAACGCGAAAATGACTGAAAGAACTGCTCGAAGTGGATTGGGCGGAATAGACTTAGGCATGACATCTGAATGGGCAAGTTATGGTCCCTCCATAGCTCCTGGAGATTGCGATGGAGATGGGTTAATTGACATTGCAGTTGGTGCTCTTTTCGATCAAGAAGGATGGGAAAATGGTGATAATTTTAGTAACGGAAGAATGTATTTAATGAAAAATATCGGCGATAACCAATTCATCGACATTACCGAAGACGCAGGACTACCCATATCTAATTCAACTGCGTTGGGACTTACCTGGGCCGACTTTGACGATGATGGTGACTTAGATCTTCATGTATCCAACTTTGGTGAAGCAGATCTTGAAAATATTTCCAGTGGAGCCCCAAATGAACTATTTCGGAATGAAGGAGGATGTGTTTTCACGGAGATCGCAAAAGAAGTAGGAGTAGACAATTCTGGCCACTCATCAAAGGGACTTTGGGCAGATTATGACCATGATGGAGATTTAGACCTATATTCTATGAATTTTGGAGTTTTATCAGAAGAACTATTACTTGTTCGTCAAGAATCAAACATCCTATATCAGAATCAGTTGAAAGAAACAGGAGTTGCTAATTTTAATCCAGTTACTATTCTTGCAGGAAGGNTTGATGGCGGAACTTCAGAGCCAAGTTCAGATGGAGNNGTTGCTNTTGGAGAACCCTTTTCCATAGCGATTACAGCTCCCGAAAACCCTTCTGCTCANATGCTANCNCCTACAGATACAGACCCAAACGGAAAGGGATCTGGAATGTCTTGGGCGGGTATCTTTGTTGATATGGATGGAGATTCATGGGAGGACATCTTTATTGCATCTGATTTTGGATTCTCTCCATTTTACAANGGAAGTGATTCTGGANNATTCAAAACTTCTACCTTTTCACACAATTTTTCACTACCNGGAACCGGCATGGGAGCTAGTGTAGGNGACATAGANGGTGATGGAGATCTGGATCTTTGCGTTAGTAACTTTGGTCCTAACTATCTNTGGATGCAATCTGAACCAACCAATTGGGAAGAAGTTGGNGTAGAAAGAGGAATTGCAGAAAATATNCTAGTAAATTGGGACTGTAAATTCCTTGATGTTGATCTCGATGGAGATTTAGATTTATGGTTTGGAGTAGGTAAAATCAATCCCTANACCTCTTTCAATAACAATTCGCTATACATTAATGATGGAACAGGACATTTCATCGATGGAATAGATGCAATAGGACTTCTCGATCAAGGTAAAACAATGGGATCTACGTGGGCAGATTTTGATGGAGATGGAGACCTAGATTTAGTATTAGGAGACGCGAATATTGGAATCAGATTCTTTGAAAACGATGCTGCTCAGAGGGATAATGTAAGATGGATAGCGATAGATCCAAAATCTACAGACTCAAATGATGAGATCAATAAAGATGCCATTGGCTCAATAGTTGATATCATATTTTCAGATGGGAAAATTGTTCGACAAGCAATTCTAGCAGGAGATGGATTCACTGGTTGTTCGATTTCAGAAATAAGATTAGGCATTCCACCAGATGTTGAAATCGAGGAAATCAGAATCATTTGGAATGATGGAGAAGTAACAACCATGGACAAGTGGACATTAAATCGAGTTAATGTACAAAATTATGAACCCGATGTAAATTTGTTTAACGAAGATATGAATAGCATATTTTTCATTATAATTTTCTCTGTTACTATT
>NZTS01000006.1 GCA_002697105.1 Methanobacteriota archaeon
CTCTCTGGGATAGCCGGAACCGCGAATATGATAGGTCATAGTACTCACATGGGACCTCTTGAAACTGCTGAAGCTGTTATCCACCTTGTAATTCCCACAAGTATCTACCTCTTTGGGTCATGTTTAGCAATTTTTGGAGGAACTAGTCCAGTAGGACCAATTCCTAAAAATTGGAGAATAGCTGGATTCATGCTAATGTTCATTTCAACAGGATGGATAATTATTCAATCATTACAACCGGAAATTTTGCCTATTCAAACGGCAAAAATGAACGATGTTTCAATTTCTTCTTTGCTAATCGGAACCACCATACTTGGAGCTACAGGAACAACAGTAGTTCTTTCCATTGGTGATAAAAGATGGAATGCAGCAATAATAACAATTGCACTTTGTATTATTTCAATTGCAATTTTAGCACAATTAGCAATTGAGAAGTCAGAATACATTAGAGATTCTCTCCAAACAATAATCGGGACAATAATCGGGGTAATATTTGCACTTTGGGTTACATTCCATGTTATTGTATTAATCGAGAAATATGCTGCTCTTCCAAAATCAACTGAACCGATAACTGATGAAGAGAAGGTTCTCGTCAAACGACATCTTGAAGCGAATATTGGAGGTGTAAAAAATGAGTAAGAAAAACTCATTTCTAGGTATTTTTGTTACCCTATCTATTGTGCTGCTTATGTTAGGAGGGATTGCTGATTGGAATGTGAAAGATTTTCAAGAAATAGGAAATGATATCTTAATTAAATCAGTCATGGCAATGACTGCTACATGGTTGATTCTTGCTACTTCCAGTACCAGTATATTGCATAGAGGGAGTGCCCCTGTAACTCAAACAATTATTCTTTTGTTCTTATCTATTGGAGGACTTGGTCTTTTTGAAATTTTGAATGGAGAGATTTCAAGAGGAATGTTAGCGACAATTACAGTTCAATGGGTTTCATTCGCATTAGGAGCTATAATTGTGATTTTCACTGTTCTTGCTATTGTTACCAGAAGTCAAGAAAATGAAGAAGACCCGCTGCTAGCAATGGATAAATAACTATCAAAACTTACGATCAGGATTCTTCATATTCCATCTAGATTTCTTTTGAGGTTTGTCTTCTACAGGTCTTCTCGTAACCATTCTAAGAGCAATTACGATGAGTAACAAGGCAATCAATCCACCTACTGGAGCATACATCACCAACGGAGAAGAAGGATTAATTCTAGTGGCATCATATGGATACGCATCAGTATTATCTCCAACTCCGTCACCGTCTGAATCGGTGGTCTCTCCAGCATTATTTGGGAAAGCATCAGAATTATCCCCAACTCCATCTGAATCTGAATCCAGTGTTTCAGTAGGATCATCAGGGAAAGCATCAGAATTATCTCCAACTCCATCAGAATCGATATCGCTTGTTTCTGTGGAATCAGATGGGAAGGCGTCCTCTGCGTCTATAATTCCATCCCTATCAGAATCTACACCAATGATTTCAATGACATTTTCAAGCACTACTGTAGTACGGATTCCCCCAATTTTTAACATCGTAATTTCTACAGAATAATTTCCTAATTGAGCAGATTCGGGAACTGATACACTGAAATTCCATTTGCCCTGTATGGGACTTTCTACCTGTCCTCTCATTGGTGAGGATACCCATTCTCCAAGTGGTGCAGGGCCAGACAATGGAGCGAAAGGTAAGGTAGACCAATCTAGCTGAACTGGATAACTATAATCGCCACAACAAGTGCCAACCCCAAGAGCACCTTGATCACCTTGGCCCCAGCAACTAATCGTGCCATTCTCTGCTAAAGTGCAAGTGTGTCGTTCACTTGTTTCTACCTTCACTACTGAAGATGTGCCTTCAACGTGCCTAGGTAGTAGTATTTTCGTATTTTTCGAATATGGACCTTCTCCACCTACTGTTCTCATCCAATTCCTTCCCCAACAATTTACTGTTTGATTTTCAAGAACTGCACATGTGTGATGGATTCCTGCATCTACATCTACGACCTTCGCTCCATTAGGGAATTCAACAAACACCGGGACATGGGCATTAGTAGTGGTATTATCACCGATTGTTCCATAACCATTCCAACCCCAACAGACCAGTGAAGCATTATCCAAAACCGCACAGGAATGCTGGGCACCAACTGAAAGAGAGACTGCTGATCTTTCCTCGGGTAAAGCTACATTTGAACCTGGAGATGATGTAGGTAAATTGCTCCCTCCATCTCCATTTTGTCCTTCGTTATCTTTCCCCCAACACATTATACCTCCATCGTCAAAAAGCACGCAAGTATTGTCGTATCCTACGCCTACATCGACTAAATTTCTATTTGCAGGTAGTTCTACATTCACAGGAGAGTACTGGGAGGATGTTTCATCTTGTCCGTTACCTAATGCGCCACTGGAGTCCTTACCCCAGCACATCAATGAACCATCGTCTAAAATCGCACAGGTATGCCTCCATCCAACACCTGCCGTGACGATTGTTCTATTCTGAGGTATATCTGCAGGCATCACCGGATTTGAATAACGATTCGTGGTACCATCTCCTGCCTGTCCTTCGGTATTATCTCCCCAACAGTATAACGAACCAGAAGAGGTTAGAGCACAAGTACGGTAATTTGCGGCATAAATTGCTTGGAAAGTAGAATCATCGGGAGATATGATTGATGCTTCAGGTCTTTGATGATACGAATTCCCTCCACCATCTCCCAATTGTTCTTCATTATCTCGACCCCAACAAATAGCAGAGCCATTGTCTAGAATTGAGCAGGAATGAGATGTGCCCAATGAGAGCACGGAAATATCCTCAATCTCTCTTCCTTCTTGGAAGTATTCGAAACGAAGTGCAGATACTCCTTGCATGGTACTGAGATCTAATGTACATTCTATTTCTTGACCAGCGTTTACCACTTCCGAATCACATATCAAATCGTTAGACTCAACCTCATCAGCCGAAACATGGGAAAATGGAATTGACACAAAAAGAAGAGAAATCAGTACAGCAAGATGACGTGCACTCATATCCACGACTCAGGCAATTAGGTTTCAAAACATTCGTTAGTATTAGAGGAATTGTGTAGTTTTTGCTTCGGCAAGCCTCATAAGAACGGGTTAGGTCGCGAGGCTGTCGAGGTGAGCGAATGAGTAAGGGTACTCCATCCATGGGTAAGCGCCAAAAGATTGTTCATTTCCGCTGCCGACGCTGCGGTAGGCATGCATATCACAAGCAAAAGCGTGTTTGTTCTGCCTGTGGATATGGCGCAACTGCTCGCCGACGAAAATATCGGTGGTCAAAGAGAAACCGGCTTATCGGTAGCAAGTGATTTTACTCAAGAACCATAAGGTGACTAACCAACCAGAGTCTGAGGACCCATGTGCGGCATCATAGGAATCCTCGCTCCAGAAGGGGCAGAAGTCCGACAACAACTCTATGATGGACTCCTCGTATTACAACATCGAGGTCAAGATGCCGCTGGAATAGTTACTTGCGATAAAGAGAGATTCCACCAGAGAAAATCGAATGGAATGGTCAATGATGTGTTTAGNCAACACCATATGGATACNTTNGGNGGAAAGATGGGCATAGGACATGTNCGTTATCCTACAGCTGGATCNTCTTCATCAGCAGAAGCTCAACCATTTTATACAAATTCGCCTTATGGGATGGCTCTTGCACATAATGGAAATCTTACTAATGCGAGAGAATTATTACATGAAGTAATCCACCATGATAGAAGACATGTTAACACAAATAGTGATTCTGAAATCCTTCTGAATATTCTCGCTAGCGAACTCGGACGAACACATGCGACGCAAATTGATGGTGAACTATATCTTGATTGTGAAGATTTATTCGATGCAATAGAGAGGTTAAATTCGCGTGTGAATGGATCATATGCTGCAGTTAGTGTGTTATCTGGATATGGAATCTTAGCATTTCGAGACCCTTTCGGAATTAGGCCACTAATCCATGGGTCAAAGAAGGAAGACAATGGAAAAGAAACACATGTTTTCGCTTCGGAAAGTGTTGCACTAACAGCTTTAGGATGTGAAATCATTGGAGATGTAGGCCCGGGAGAAGCAGTATTTGTCGACGAAAATGGTCGAGTTAGGAGGAGGACATGTCATCCATCTCCCGTAATGAATCCCTGCATATTTGAGCAAGTTTACTTCGCAAGACCGGATTCTGTGATTGATGGCATTTCAGTGTATGAGTCAAGAATCAAGATGGGAGAGAAATTAGCAAATCGTATCATGAAAGAAAGACCAGATCATGGAATCGATGTAGTAATGCCAATCCCAGATAGTGGAAGGATATCTGCTATGGAAGTAGCGAGGACACTTGGATTAGAATATAGAGAAGGGTTCGTTAAAAATAGATATGTAGGAAGAACCTTCATCATGCCAGGGCAAGCAATACGGCAAGATAGTGTAAGGAAAAAATTGAATCCAATACCCCATGAATTTGCAGGAAAAAGAGTTCTCTTGGTAGATGATAGCATAGTTAGAGGGAACACATCAAAAAAAATTGTACAATTGGCAAGGGACGTGGGTGCAAAAGAGGTATTCTTTGCTAGTGCGGCACCTCCCGTTCTACATCCAAATGTGTATGGAATTGACATGCCTGCCAAAGAAGAGTACATTGCCCATAATCAAACAAATGAGGAAATAACTCAGGCTATTGGAGCGGATTGGCTAATTTATCAATCTCTAGAAGACCTTGAAGAGGCTGTCATTGAAGCAGGAAAGGGAGTTGTAACTCAATTTGATTCCTCATGCTTTACCGGAGAATATGTATGTGGCACAATTTCTGCTGAATACTTGTCATCAGTAGGAATGGCTAGAAGTGATGAAGCAAAAATAAATAAAAATTCTACAGATGAGACCATTGAAATTCATAACAAAGAATAATGTGGATTATACATATAATGGGCAGCGCTAAAGCCCACCGGTTTATTCCAAATACATGCCCCACCGAATTGAGGCCTTACGTAGGGTCCCGTGTGAGAGTAGAGTAAGAGCATGTGACCTTGCTCGAGATGGAGGTTTGTTAATTTGGACAGATGATGCATGTAATCTAAACTATCTCAACTTAGACGGGGATGGTAATGCAAAATCATTTCCACTTGAAGAAGAAGTAGATCACCTGTTATGTCTTTCAAATAATTCAGTTCTGGTTGGAACAATTTCAAGAGATGCTCATTGTATCTCAGAAAAAGGAGAAATTCTATGGAGAATTAATGCCGCTGGGGGAATTGAACAATTAGTTGGAACCATCGACAGAACACGATTTTTAGCAATTGACGGGATGAGAGCTGCAATTCTATTCGAATCAGATGGCAATGAAATTTGTCGCCATACTGGTAGACAATATATTCTCTCTGCTATTCGACCAGACGGGGGTGCTTTTGCATTAGCAGACGATACTGGAGTCGTAGAATTAGTATCAAGTACAGGAAAAATAATCACTACAAAACAGCCAAGATCTTCAGAAGGGGACAGAATTACTGCCATGACTTTTAGGCCAGATGGAGTATTAGTTATTGCATCCGAATGCAACGGCTTAACCGATTCAGAAACACCTCAGATTGCATTAGATTGTATTTCTAACAATGGCGAACACCTCCACACCGTTGAAATTGACTCTAATGCATCAGTACTTTTCGGAACCACTCAAGGAATATTAGTTGGAATGGAAAATGGAGATGTTGAAGAACATAAAATTGGAAAAACAGAACCTATTATTTGGGCTAAAACCGGATATGAAGTTAAGGATGTAAGACCTCATGATGATGACATTATCGTAGGGTCTTGGTTCCATCTTCGTAGATATCTTTCTCCGATGGAGGAGGCTTGGTCAATAGAACATCCAGGATTGATTGATAGAGTATCATCTGATTCAGGTGGAAGAATGATAGCAATATCAGGAGATAATCGAAATGATTACACAAGAATCGATCGTATTGATTTGTACAATCCAGATTCTCAAAGATTTGAAATTGAGGATGATGATGCTCTACTTATTGACGATCAAGACCTGTTTGGGGGCGCTGTAGGAGGAAATATTGGGACTGATTTAACCGATGCATTAGAAAATACTGAAAATGCAACTAATGAGGATTTTGAGGAGATTGAAGATTTACTCACAGAGGAAGAAATGGAAATCTATAGAACAAATCAAGCAAGCGAAGATGATTTAGATGATTTGTTATCCGAACTCGAAAAAGACGTTGATTCTGAACACGGAAATATTTCTCAAAATGAAGGTATTGAAGATCTCATTGAAGGAATAATTGATGATGATTCTTTTAGCTCTCTTCCCCCTATTGCTGATGCAGGGCAGGATAGAGTAATTGATGTCGATGAAGATGGTACTGCAATGGTTACATTGGATGGAAGAAGCTCTCAATGCTCAGATGGAGAAATTGAATCATGGGAATGGAGGGATTCAGCAGGATTACCAATTGGCGATACTTCAGCGTTAAAGGTAAGACTAAGACCAGGAACTCATCAATTCACTCTGAGTGTTTTGAGTAGCAAAGGAATGGCTTCTTCAGACTCTGTAACTGTTCAAATCAAAGGCGAACAAGAATCTGATGATTCTTTTGACGTGCTACTCAAATAATCAAAGAGAGGACAAAGCATCCTTTAGAACTGGTAAAGCATCCTCCCAATTCGCAACAATGCCATAATCTGCGACTCCGAAAATTGGAGCGTCTGCATCTTTGTTAATTGCGACAATATATTTCGAAGAACGCATTCCTGCAAGGTGTTGAATGGCACCAGAAATACCTACGGCAATGTAGAGAGTTGGAGTGACAACTTTTCCTGTTTGACCTACTTGAATGCTGTGAGAAAGACCCCATTCATCAACTACTGCTCTGGATGCCCCAACTGCGGCACCTACCTGATCTGCTACAGTTTCTAACTGGCTCCAATTATCGATGTTGCCCATCCCTCTACCTCCTGAAATAACAATATCTGCTTCAGAAACATCAAGACGTTCGCTCGCTTTCGCAATTGCTTCCATTACAGTAACAGATACGTCAGAGGAATGATTGACTGTAGATACTGGCGCAGAACCTCCTGATCCTGAAGGAGCAAAGGCATTAGGACGAATAGTAAGAATACAATCTCCGGATACGTTGACTTCTTCCATTGCCTTCCCAGAATATATCGGACGAGAAATAGTTAGGCCCGATGAGACACCAGTAGCATCTTGAATTACAGGAATGCCTCTTGCTGCAGCTAATCTGGCAGCAATCTCACGACCACTTGAAGTGGCTGCTGCGAAAACAGTACCTCCGGATATCGCACTATTCAAAGCTGAAGACCAAGAACCTCCATCAAATGATGAAAAACAATCTCCTTCAACTCCAATTACTGCTCCTACTCCATCAATTGAGGCAGCAGAATCGGTAGCGATACCTCCAGGGCAAAGTATAGTAGGGCTTGAACCTAGAGAAGTTGCTGCAGCAACCATTTGAGAAGTTACTGGATGTAGTCCGTTGTCGTTTGTCTCTGCAATTATTGTAATATCCATTCTAACACCACCTAGAGTACCTTCGCCTCATTCCTTAGTTTCTGAACAACTTCCGAAACACTATCTGCACCTTCAAACATCTGTCCAGGAGCCTTTTCATCAGGAGGAGATTGGCAATTAATAACGGCTGATGAACCCGAAACATCAATTCCTAAGGAATCAGGATCCATGGAATCAATTGGTTTCTTCTTCGCCATCATTATTCCCTTTACATTTGGCCGTCGTAACTCAGTAGAAGTTTTGTCGAAAGCAACTACACAAGGGGCACTTACACTTACCCTCTCAGAACCACTAGATGCAGGACGGAGAACACTAAAACTACCTCCATCATATGATATTTCGGAAGCGTTAGTTACGCAAGCTGCACCAATTAATTCAGCAACTCCCGGGCCTGTACTTCCAGAGTTAGTATCGGCAGCTTGCTTACCACAGAAAACAACATTTGCACCTATTTGATTAACTGCATTGGCTAATAATCCTTGAATTTTCGTTGAATCAAGGGAAATTAAATCATCAACAAGAATGTGAACAAGGGCATCCGCGCCAACGGCGGCAGCATCTCTAAGCCCTTTTTCTGATCGAGCAGGGCCACAAGTGATTGCAGTGACCTTAGCACCGGAAGATTCCTTCATTGCCAATGCGGCTTCCATAGCATATTCATCAAATGGGCTAATTGACCACTTGCTAACATTCGATTCATCTACTCTATCTCCGCTAATAGAAATCTTTGCAGTCGTATCCGGAACGTACTTAATTAGAACAGCTATATCCATACTCCACCACTCTCGTAACTCGGCGATAGAAAACGCCTCTATCAAGATTAGGCAAAGAAAAATAACTTAAAAATGCTAGTTTAGAGGATAAGGATTCATTTTTTCATCAGGGAGTTCTCGAATCCTATCTAACGCCCGAACGGCAATTTCCCAACCAATTACCCCCACAATAATTCCGGTAAATAAGTCCCAAACATAATGTTGTTTAGTGGTCACAGTACTAATACTAAGTAAGAAAAATTCAATCCAAACAATTGCAATGAATATCTTNACCAAGGTTGATTCNGAGGTTCTAATTCTCATCCACCGGCNAATTGCTCTTGTTAGNAAATATGAATGAGCAATATGNAGACTAGGCCAAGCGTTCCAGGGTTCATCCATTGTATGCATTAAATTAAACAGACTNCTGTACAAACCATCTCCTTCTAAAACATCAANNGGAATTTGATCTCGCATATCAATTTCTGCTGGTAAAATAAGGAAAATTATAGTNCAAAATAACGTTGCCACGGATAGCATTTGAATTCCAGCAATCAATTCCAAACGGGAGTGATCATCCTTAGGACAACAAGCGAGAGTCACTGGATAATATAGATATAGAGCCATGTAAGGTACAACCATCCAAGGAATAACTGGGATTGTGCGGTCAATTGCACTCTCAGGNTCCCACACTGTTACTCCATTGGANGCNACAAATTGATTCGTNGAAAAATATGGGAATGCAATTGCAATTAATCCAAAAATCAAGATATAGAATAGAAATAAATTNCCTCTAANAAAATGTCTTTGATTCCAAGCAGGGCCCCATATTAATGGCCAAGGAGAAGATATTCTATCTGCGACCTTATCTAGAAGCTCCTGCAGTCTGTTCATAACCTTTGATTGATCATCAGGCATCTAATCTTCGCCATTAATCAACTTAACAGAATCACCTTTTGATACTATTCCTTCAATTTTCACTCGAGCATACCATCTGGACCAACCTGGAAACTTTTTTTCACTAATTCGGGAAAAAGAAGAATCTGAAAACACATGTGATATTGTTTTACATGGAGGAGCAGGCGATGTAATTTCAATTACAGATTCTCCAATAGACACTATTGAACCTGAATTCAACTTAGACCAATCAATTCCTGAAATAGTTAGATTCTCCCCTACTGCTCCTTCATTTATTGGATGTCCTTCATTGATTAATGCATGAATTAACTCCGTCGAATAAATACACACTGCTCTTTCAGGCCCACCATGGTGTTTGAGATCATTCTGTCGATCTCCTTCAACTCCTGCAAACAAAAGTCTAGTTGATTCAACAGGGAACTTGGGCACCCCTCCGTTGGGATTTACATTGATTGATGAAATAAATCCGGAAATAACACTAATCACCCCAATATGCTTCACGAATGGCTTGATTCGCTTCCATACAGGCAACTACATCAGAAGGACGGTCAGGCATTAATTCAATTCCAGCAAGATGGGAAAACATAGGTACCACATTAGACATATTCACTACCCCCCAACCTACTTGGGTACATGGGGCAATAGGAGAGATAGGAGCCGTACCAGAAGTAGGGTCCCAGGTTGAAAATCCTGGATACCAAGCCGAGAGATTCAATGCATCTCTTAGGTTATGATTGGAAACTGAAAGATTAGTGCCATTAACCAACAAACCATCTCTTTCTGAAGAGGCCCCTGAACCCATATCATCTGCTTGAACTCTTAGGTGAGTTAATACAAGACTCAGAATTCCTGCAGTCCTAGGTGTTGCAAATGAGGTCCCTGATGTCTCATGATAACCATCTATGTCATCATGATTAGGTAACATTTGAGTCCAATCAGCAGCAATATCTGGATACGAACCACTCATTATCTCTTTTTGATCATCACCTTCTTCTGCATAACCAGATATACCTATCGACCAAGGAGGACCGGCTGTAGAATCTTGAACAGCAGGAGAGGGAGAATTGTCTGCTGCACCTGTGTGAACTTTATGATTTTCAACTACTGCAACCCTAGTTGCGTCTTCAATACCAGGTACTGGCACACTACCTATTGGCCCAAATGAAGTCGAAATAATATCCACTAGTGGTTGATTGGCAGCAGCTAATACTGCAGCATCACTGAATCCTTCAACGAAGAAAATTATCGCATCGGGATTTGCATCCAAAACTGCTCCGGTTACTGCAGTACCATGTCCATCTGAAGGATCGTCTAGGATAGGGATATCAGTTCCATCATCTGGAGTTGTACCAATAATCCGTGTTCCGGGAAAATAGACAATGTCACTTGAAGTAATTAGATCCCAACAATCTTCCTTATCTGATTCATATCTTTCTTCCCATGTTCCGTTCATAGTGAGGTTACAAGTCATTGTAACTCCTAACCCTTCTAACAACCAATCAGGTAAAGTTTCATTCAAAATAAATCTCTCATGATAGACATTAATCCCGGTATCAATAGGAGCAACTACACTGTATGCACCACCAAAGTTCCCAAAGACGGGACTATCGATTTCAATTATCTCATCCACATCATCTCCAGATAAACATCCAGACAATGATGAGCAAATTAGCAATATACTGAGAAGTAGTACTCTCGGCACGTGCATACCTACCTCCAAACAGGCATATGGTTTGAGTTTAATCACACTATGAACGAGCAATAATCACAAGAGTACCTGGCCATTCTTCATTCTCATTGGCCTTGAAAATCTTGAGTACATCTAAGCCTGCGGAATTTACCAATGAAACCCATTCAGATTCAGAAAATGTAGTCATTCTGACCCCTACTTTCTCAGGCCATTCTAAACTCTCTTTATTCTCAAGGTAATGATCTACTCCAAAGGCAAAAATTCCTCCCTTAACCAACCATTTACTTCTTATCGATTCAAGAAAATCAGGAATATCCTCCAAGTAATACAAAACTTCCATTGAATGAACTAAGTCTACTTTCTCAGGGGGTGACCAAGACATTAAATCAGCATGGAAATAAAGGCCTTCAGGATCTTTTTCCAAAGCACGAACTATCATTGATTTCGCACCATCTACACCCATTGCTAAAGAACAAGAAGGGTTGTCTTTTAGATGACGAACAACCCAGCCATTTCCACACCCTGCATCAATTGCAGAGAATCCTCTTTCTATCGATTTTGTTGGCATTGAATCAAATGCTGCATCCAATATCTCTTGGACAGCAGGCCTATGCCCTCTTGCCATACCTTCGTCTTTACCGATATCTGCCCATTCACTGAAAACATCAACCGCTGGACGCATCAAATCCCTCATAATTTTCGAGTGAAAGACTGGATGCCAGTGATATGGCGAGCTAGAATCAAATTATGGATATCATGNGTTCCTTCGTAAGTTTTCACTGATTCAAGATTGTTCATATGTCGCATAATTGGATATTCATCAGTTACACCATTGGCTCCATGGATATCCCTGGCCACTCTGGCAATCTCAAGAGCGATATCTACGTTATTCATTTTAGCCAAACTAATCATCTCGGGGAACCAATCGTCTTCATCAATTCTACGTCCAAGGTGATANGCGAGAAGTTGNCCTTTTGTTATCTCTCTCAGCATCGTAGCGAGTTTCATCTGNATAAGCTGGTATGCAGCTATTGGATGATCGAATTGTATTCGCTCCATNGAATAGTTCTTTGCAGCATCAAAACAAGCCTGNGCAGAGCCTATNGAACCCCAAGCAATCCCATATCTAGCACGNTTCAAACANGAGAANGGCCCNCCTAGACCTTTTGCNCCTGGTAAATAACGATCTTCAGGAACAAAAACNTCCTGAAGAACTAGTTCTGATGTTACAGAGGCGCGTAGAGAGTGTTTNCCTTTCTGTTCAGGTGCACTAAATCCTTCATCGTCTTTTTCAACAATAAATCCTCNAATTACTCCATCTAATTTTGCCCAAACTATCGCAATATCTGCTATAGTGCCATTAGTGATCCACATCTTTGCTCCATTCAAGACATATCCTCCGTCAACCTTTTCCGCTTTGGTAACCATTCCACCAGGATTAGAACCGTAATCAGGTTCAGTTAATCCAAAGCATCCGATTATCTCTCCAGTCGCCATTTTTGGTAGATACTTGTGCTTCTGTTCCTCGGTACCAAATTTATGAATTGGATGCATGGAAAGTGAACCTTGAACACTACAGAAAGAACGCAGGCCAGAATCTCCGCGNTCTAGTTCTCTACAAACTACGCCGTANGCAGTATAGGACATTCCTGCACAGCCATATTCTTCAGGAACGACCATTCCTAGGACACCCATCTCTCCNAAATCTTTGATCCATTCTTCAGGAAAATAACCTTCATTGTATGCCTTTTCGATATTAGGAATTACCTTTTCGTCTACCCAATCTCGAACCATGTCTCTAAGCATGATNTCCTCTTCGTTCAGCATTTTGTCTACATCAAAGAAATCCAAGGCCTCGTATGCCATCTCTAGTCCCCTTGTTTAGCCCCCTTGAGAGACCTGTTTGAACCTTACCGATGGTTGATTACTACCTAACACGCTTCTTTCGTTGCTCTCTCTTGTCTCTAAGAGTAGGCTCAAGGCCCTTACGTTTTCTTCGCCACCTATTGTATGATGCTTGCATTTTTGGACTATTCATGAAAATTAGACCAAGAACGATTCCAGGTACACTAACAACAACAACAACAGCCAAGGCATAACCCGCCANACTAGTNAGCAATGGATCNTCGATCTCTNTNGGAATGAAATTTATTGCATCACCNCTANNGTTCAAGATCCAACCCNCCGCTTCGGANGTACTCCANGAACATACTACCGGGCGAGTTGCCACGTCAAGTTGTTGATTTGCAGCATCTATATGGTCATACCAAGGGAAGGATTCTTCTGAATCAGGACGATGATCAATCAACCCAAATGGAATTGTTGCAATCATCATCCTATTTTCNCTATGTCCACAAATTTTGGTAAACTCCCCTGATAAATCGCTAAGAATTACGGCTTCTAAGGTTGATTCTCCTTGAGTAGAATCATCGAGACGAATAGTTGCGATATTTCGATTTGAACCNACTGCAACACAAACAGGGATATTTCCTTGATCGCATTCAACATCATTCCAAAGCACCGCAGATCCACCTAACCATGTAATTTCATGGTCATCATCAATTATTCCAATCCCGTCTAATTCAGTAGAAACTACACATAGTCGAATTATAGGNTGACAATCTATGGAAGTTACTGGACTTTCTCGAGTATTTTCCAATGCATGCATCTCTCCTCCCTCAACCAACGAACGGAATCGCCAAATTCTTCCTGAATCAGCAGAAATATATGCCCATGCTCCATTTGTATTCCATGCTACTGCAGTGAGGGTACTTATCTCAACTAATCCAATTCCAGAAACATTAGATAATCGTCGATCTTGGTGATCGTATCGAAGAACTCGACCGGAATCACCCACGATAAAGGCATTACCAGCGGGATGAAAATCAACTGCGTTAAGATCTTGATCGGTAATTGAGTCTAGTTTCAAAGATTCCTCAGGATTGTCATTAGGGATAACAAAAACAGCACCATCATCTCCGATTGCCAATGATTCATCAGCATTTGAATCTAAAGCATTCAGAAAAACTGGCTCTTCAGAAATGGATATTCTAGTATTAGATTCAACTATTGATTCTGCTTGAACAGAAACAAAAAGAAAGATCAAGAGCAGAGGCATTAATGCTCGTAACTGGACCCGGCCCATACCCCTCCGGAGACGCACGACTTCATCATGTGAACGGTCAATGCATATTCTGTAAGACGGGGAGGATTCAAGTCCTCCCTCCTCACCGGAGGGGACATGGAACGCTTCGCGACGACTAGAGGTAAAGTCAAAGATGTAACAGCAAATGGTGGATTGGCAGAATTAGCAAAGAAATATTTTGACAATGTTGAATCGACTGGTGAAAACGCATTTACTGGATCACATGGTATAATGAAAAGTATAGAAGCACATTACAAAGGAGATGCTTTAATTGTCGAAGTAGATAACGAAAAACCCGATTTTTCAAATCCAGAATCTATGAAATCTGCTCGTGAAGATAGATTAAGATGGACACAATTTTTGGATGAGTCAACAGGATATGACTCAAAAAAGAGAGGAGATAAAGCAAAAGAATGGGGTAAGAAAGCGAACAAAGCAAAGTCTTCCATTTCAGCGGCTAAACATTTCATGACTTTAGCTAAGAATCTACCTCAAGAAACAATTGATAAAGCAAATGATCTAATTCAAGAGATTGAATCTGCACTTGAAGAAGGGGATAATACCAAAGCTGCTGGACGGGGAGAAAAATTATCCAAATTACTGAATAAATGAGGTAAATTCGATGACCCCTGAGGATGTCATGCGTCTCGTTGAAGAGACAAAGGGCGGTTCGGAACTATCTTCAGAAAATAAAAAGACTATTTCTTTGATGTTTGATGGTGTTGAAGAAATTGTTGGACTGGAACATATTGTGTCCATCCTTAACGGGGAAAGGTCCCATGGCGGGGATAATGTCCTGAGGGCATATATTGGACTTGAGCCGAGTGGCAAGGCACATCTTGGATGGATAATTCTGGCAGATACAATCAAGAAAATGCTAGAACAAGGCGTCAATGTTCTTGTTTTCTTAGCTGATTGGCATGCTTGGGTCAATGATAAATTTGGCAGAGATATGNAAAAAATATCTATCGCTGGAGAATATATGACAGAGGTATTCAGAGTTCTTCTTGGATTCCCTGAAGAGGGCGAAGAGGCTGGTCAAATTCGTTTCATGAAAGCCAGCCAACTAATGGACTCAGGAAAATATTGGGAACGAGTACTACGTTGTTCAAAGGGCATGAGCCTATCAAGAGCAAGGAGAACATTCAGCATCATGGGAAGAAGTGAAGATTCATCGGATGACGATTTATCTGCTTTCTTTTATCCAGCAATGCAGGCTGCTGATATCTTTGAATTAGGTGTAGATATTGCTTTTGGAGGAATGGACCAACGAAAAGCTCACATGTATATGAGAGAAGTAGGAGATAGAAACCATTGGGTAAAAGCCACATGTATACACACACCTATGCTATCAGGACTGAAGGGAAGAGGTGGGGGACGAATGGATTCATTCGATCATAAAATGTCAAAATCGGACCCTAACAACGCAGTATTATTGCATGACACCCCAAAGAAATTAGAAAAGAAATTCAGAAAGGCATTCCTCGAACCAGGAAATTCAGATTCTCCAGTTTACGAGATTGCAAAATATGTTATTATGCCCAGAAATGGAACAGTAGATGTTCATCCAAAACCAGAATTTGGAGAGCCATCTTCTTGGACTGATTTAGATGCCTTAATTGAAGCAATAGGAGATGGATCTGTTCATCCATTCGATGCAAAAATGGCTATCGCTCATGGTTTAGCAGAAATTCTTGAACCTATCTCAGAACATTTCACTAAAAATTCTGAATTACTTGAGGCAGTCAACCNAATGACTGGTCATTGAAGAATATTCANTTNTTTACANTTCCAAGTTAATTTGAGAACACCAATTCATATGATATGAGTTNNCNCGATTANATGATAACATGGAAGTAGGCATNGATGATTTCGCTATTCATTTCCCCCGTCTTTACTTTGATATGAAGGATTTTGCAAAATTCCGCGGAGCAGATTTTGAAAAATTAAACAAAGGACTGGGTTTGAATGCTATGGCAATTCCTGACGCCCATGAGGATACCGCTACAATGGGTGCAAATGCTGTNGCTCGACTAATTGACCGAAATGGATTGTCTCCTTCTCAAATAGGTAGGATCTACCTAGGAACAGAATCAGCACTCGATGGTGCAAAACCTACTGCGACATACATCATTGACATGCTTCAGCAAAGATATTCAAAACAATATGGACCTGATTGCTTTAGAAANTGCGATGTTGTAGATATGACATTTGCATGTATTGGAGCAGTAGATGCTCTTCACAATACACTAGATTGGGTTGCNCGAGGNGGCGAACAAGAGGATAGAATTGGAATTGTTGTTTTTAGTGATAATGCAAAATACGATATGGAATCNAGTGGAGAATACACCCAAGGTGCCGGAGGAGGAGGAATCCTAATTCGGGCAAATCCAAGATTGCTGGTTATCCCAGATATTTGGGGCGTATCTACAACCCCAGTTCATGACTTTTTCAAGCCTAGGAGAGAAGTCCCTGTGAAGAGTGTCATNGAAAGAGTACTAGATTTAGCAAGAGAGACAGGTCAATCATTCAAGGCTGGCCTTAGCGATAGGATGATGAGAAATCTGCGTGGATCAAAAATGTCCAATGATGAATTATTTGCAGAAGATACGCTAAAAATCCATAGAGACACACCTGTGTTTGACGGNCAATTTTCTAATCGATGTTACATGGAATCCGTTAAACAGGCATTCATTGATTTCCATGGAAAGGCTAGAAGGAATGGTCGATTAGANCCTGAAAATGACCCCATTCTTACAGAACAATGGAAGAGAATCATTGTACATCTCCCTTACGCNTTTCAAGGAAAGAGGATGTTTCCCGATGTATTTAGACACGATCGNAGAGGAACTCCNATTTGGGATGAAATAATNGATGAAATNGGGATTGAACCGCTNATAGANGATTTTGAGGATACGCCTGAAGGAATTGCTGAATTTGATAAAGCGAATGATAGTTANAGACGCGCTATTTCCAAAACTCAAGCATTCCGAAAATTTGCAGATGAAAGAATTGAGCGAGGACAAAGAGCTTCGAGTCTAATAGGAAATCAATATACAGGGTCGATATTCTTAGCTCTTATGTCATCATTAGAATGTGATTATGAAGAAAATAATTCTATCGAAGGGAAACGAATCGGGCTTTGTGGATACGGTTCCGGAGCTAAAGCCAAGGTATTCGAGGGAATCATTCAACCAGAGTGGAAAGAGATTGCCTCAAGATTCCTACTATTCGAAAGATTAGATCTTAGAAGACCAATTCTTAGTGATGACTATGAAGCATTACANAGAGGAAGTACAACTGAATCAATCATTGAACCNAGTCAAGAATTCGCACTNGTCAGAGAAGTAAACGGTGGACTTCCNGGAGAACGTCGCTACAGATGGGTAGACTAATTATTCACTGATTTTGAATCCTCTTCTCTAGTAATAGCTTGATTAGGAGAATTCATTTCCCAATCATCATTTTCTATTGGAATCAACAAAGGCTCTAGATCTCCGAATGATTCGAATAAACTAGGTCCGCTAGAAAGATAATACACTGAACCTCTTCCATCTCTAGAATCTTCTGCACTTGAATTCTCATTAGTTGCACACTCTCCTGTACAACCATCAGCAAAGGCGACGTAAACACGACCTTCTCTATCAATATGTAAATCATTGAAGTCCAACAAATTACGATTTGATCCCCCAATATCTCTACAATCACCAGAATTTAGACATATAGAACCAATTTGTACGGGATCGTCTGTAACTCTATAGGTATGGAAAATAGGGTTCTCGTCTAATGCATTAATGCTGAAAGTAATGTAAAGATGATATGTGGCATTATTTGGAGCATAGTGTGCATTCCCATCCCAAGCATTGTTGTCAATGTCAGATTGATTCAACATCTCAGAATTTTCACTTCCTAGATAAGTAATCGCTATTCTTCCAGGGTCGCCAGCGTCGGTTTGAGGGAATACAGAAGAGATTACTCCTGCTGGAGATATTCGAATACTTTCCTGTTCCCAAGTTTCTCCTGAATCTGTTGATCTGGACATGTAAACTCCTTCATCACCTCCGGTCCAAACATGGTATGCATTTGATTCAGAATCGGTTGAAACTTCGGAATTCTTTCTAGGATAAGGAGTACCTACATCTTCCCCCATAGAGCGTTCAAACCAGGTAAAACCATTATCTTTCGAAACGATTACTGTAGGAGTTTCTACGCGAGGAGTGACGTATACAGTTCCATCCGGAGCAGTTGATATTGCTCCATGTAGTCCGCCATTTGTAGTTGCTAGTCCAATTATTTGGCCACCTGCTTCAAACGTAGCACCTCCATCAAAACTAGTAAAACAAAAAATTCCAGCCAGTTTGTTGTAACAGTAATAAACTGCAGTTTCATAAAAACCGCTGGTAAATTGTCCTAATGCCCCATATCCTGAATCTGTCCATGGTCCACTTGCGAGTTTGATATGGTCATTAATTGGAGTTGTTCCAGAGTCATGTGGATTACCTAACCAAGATTCTCCATCATCATCGCTCCAACAAATCCAAGATGTTTCTAATCCAATCATTTGAACATTGAAAACTCTGTCCGTGATTGGGTCTACCCATCCATATGGATCACTTGTGGTTGGCGAACATTGTACTGGATCTTGAGTTTCAATCCATGATTCACCATAATCACATGACCTCATTACTTTCTCCATCGCAATAAAGAAGATACAACCACTAGAAGTTACGCCGATACTGGGTTCTTTTCCTGTTTCCCCAACATCGCTGAAAGTGAATGACATAGGAATTAATTCTTCATCTACTGGAAGACCATCAGCACCAGTTACAAACGTGGTAGGAGACTCAATATCCTCGACTGTTGGTAATGAGATTTCATCTTGTTTCAAACAACCTGACAATGATGTAGAGATAAGTAAGAAACATATCAACACTGAACTACAACGAACCTTAAGAAACAGGTTTCTAAAGTTGAGAGTAGGCATTGTTCACCTCATTATGGATAATTTTAGGAGTCCCCTAATGCTCGATTAATCACAATTCGCTGAACTTCTTGAGTACCTTCGTAAATTTGAGTAATCTTTGCATCTCTGAAAAATCTCTCAACAGGGAAGTCAGTGGTATATCCGTAGCCACCAAGGACTTGAATTGCTCTTTCAGCAACCCACATTGCATTATCTCCGGCAAATAACTTAGCCATACTTGCTTCCATGGTGTGTCTACGTCCACCGTTGTGATAATGTTGTTCTTTTGCCCATGCTGCACGATATACCATCAGTCTAGCAGCTTCAGTCTGTGTAGCCATATCTGCAAGATAATTTCCTATCGATTGATGAAAGGCTAGAGGTTTACCAAAGGCTTCTCTTTCGTGAGAATATTTTACCGCAGCATCAAGTGCACCTTGAGCAATACCTAAAGCTTGAGCTGCTATTCCAATTCTAGAGTTATCCAAGGCATTCATTGCTATCGGGAATCCTTTTCCTGCTTCCTTCAGAACATTTTCCACTGGGACCTTGCAATTCTCAAGGACTAAAGTACATGTATCACTACTTCGAATCCCAAGCTTATCTTCCTTCTTACCTACTGAAAACCCTTCAAATTCTTTTTCGACAATGAATGCTGTAGTTCCTCCGTGTCTCTTAACCCCATAATCTGGGTGGTCAACATCCTTCGCAAATAATACGATTATATCTGCGCTTGATCCATTAGTCACCCACATTTTTTCACCATTCAAGATATAGTGACTACCATCATCAGATAATTTCGCCTTACAGACCATAGCTGCAGCATCTGTTCCTGCACCTGCCTCGGATAGGGAATAAGCACCTACTTTATCTGAAGCCAGCATAGGAAGATACTTGGCTTTCTGGTCTTCATTTCCATGTAAAGTGATAGTCATACTACAAAGACCGACATGAACACAATAGAATACTCCGAAAGAAGGATCAACTCGAGAAAGTTCTTCCACAATAATTGCCTCAGAAATATCGTCTAATGGCGTACCACCGAATTCTTCAGGAATAGTACAAGTGTGAAGACCATATTCGATGAACTGAGACCATTCTTCAGTAGGAGGTTTTTGATGTCTATCTCTTTCTAATGCAGTCGGGGCTAATACAGATTCAGCAAAGTCTCTGACTAGGTCTCGAATCATCGTTTGCTCTTCGGTCTCTTTGAAGTCCATGGCATGCCCAGTAACGCTCCGTTTGTGAATGGTTCGGATAAATGGGAATACAAAAAAAAGCGAAAATAAACGAATAATTGAAATTAGATTGCAACGGCGGCGCCATGAGGCTAGTACATGAGCGACGAGGATGAGTTCAGCATCGCAGTAGGAAGAAGATATACGCAAGAACATCTCTGGTTCCACTTAATCAGTGGACCAAACGATGATTATGAAGAGTATAAGATTGGAGTTTCCGACTTTGTTAGAATCGAGTACGGGAAAATTCTCAAGGTCACTTTACCAAATATGACTGATGCGAGTGAATTTATGATTGGTTCAGATGAGGATGATTCGGAAGAAGAAGAAATTTTATCGAAAGATGATGAAAAAGAAGATGCAGGAGCATTGGGGGAACTCTCTACAGATGAAAACCTAGTGGGACTTCAATGTGAATTTGAAACGTTGAATATTCTGGCGCCAGTGGCTTGTTCTGTTATGAGCATGAATGGAGAAATAGAGAATAATCCACATTATGTTAATCGTGATGCTTACGGTGATGGTTGGTTTGTGATTATTAGAGTACATGATGGATTTGACTATGATGATTTGTTGAGTTCTGAAGATTATGTTGATTATTTAGCAGAATTGTAATCATACCCACATTCTATGTTCACCCAATGGTTTATCGATGAATCCAAGAGATTCTGCTTTCTCCCAAACCGAATCTGAATCGGGAATGTCATATTCCACTTGTATACGAAATAACCACTGTTTTATTTCTCCAAGAAGAGGACTTGGTTCAATTTTAAGTCTAGATAATATTTCACTTCCACTAACCAGAGGTTTATTTCCTCCAGAAAGAGCAGGAAGAAGACTTAGTGCTGTTCTTAATTTATCTGATTCTTCAACAGAATGACCCCTTTCTGCAGATATTTGGGGAATCAAATCTTCACCTAATCCCGTTCGATATCTTCTGAGACAACCCTTACTTTCTGTATTCGGAATAATCCCAATCCTTTTTGTGATTGAAATTACAGAATTTCGAACCTTATTGGAAACTAATAATTCTTTCAAAATTTGAGTGACCGATTCTTCATCAAATGATTTTAGTAGCAAAGAAAGACGTCCTATGATCAAACTATTATCTGAAATTCCCTCAAAATTACAATTATCGACACCGGATACATCATCGCATCCCGGAATAACGTAATTCATTACACCATCATCGACCATTCTCTGAAGAACTTCTGACACATTTTGATAAGAAAGAAGAGTGCTGAACTCCATCCAAATTCTTTCTCTGGATATTGAATTTAGATTTTCNACTGAATTAATTANTGCCTCAGAAAGATTCTGATCAGGAATAAAGGGGCCTGAATCATGGCACATGAATCGATATGCTCGCATTATTCGAAGGCCATCTTCTCCTAATCGTTGTGAAGCTTCGCCCACTGCTGATAATATNCCTGATTCTAGGTCTTTTTGACCTCCATGTGGATCATAAAAGAGGAGATTGACTGGGTCGATTGCCATGGCATTTATCTTGAAATCTCTTCGATTCAAATCTTCCAACAGTGAAAAACCAAAACGGACAGATTCAGGTCTTCTTCTATCTAAGTAAGTACCATCCTTTCTGAGAGTAGTAATTTCTATGTCTCCGAAATCACCCACAGAAGGGATGGTTATCGTACCAAATGCAATTCCAGTAGGGATTGCAGATGGGAATATTTGCATTAACTGCGACGGTGTGGCGTTGGTAGCCAGATCAAAATCATGCAATGAGATTTTTGACAATGAATCTCTAACAGCCCCACCCACAATCCATATTGAAAATCCACTTTCAGAAATTTTTGATATAGTCGTTTTAAGATTAGAATCAAGATTCTCTATAAGATCCACGTGAATAGAAGAAAGTGGTTCCCCATCTACATCGGGGGTTGGCTCATCCGATGTCATATACAGTCGTCTATGTCAATTCAAATGAAATAACCGCATAAATTATACAAGGAATTTTGAATCAACACGACTTGGAGTAAATATGGAGATTGTTCTCCTTGAGATAAAAGAGCTGCTCCCTCATGAAGAAGTCAAAGAAAAGAAGCTTAGGAAATTGATTGATTTAGTCAACAAGAGAGGCGGCATCTATGAACCAGTTTTAGTAGACAGAGAAACTAAAACTCTCTTAGATGGCCATCACCGATACAATACTGCTCTTAATTTGGGACTGAAGGCAATCCCTGCGATAGAGGTTGATTATCTTGAAGACGAATCTATACAAGTAGAATCATGGCCAGGAAAGGAAGAAATGAAAATAACCAAACAATCTGTTCTTTCTATGGCTAAATCAGGAAATTTATATCCACCTAAAACAAGTAAGCACTCTATTTCCATTGAATACCCTACACAGTTTTTCTCGTTAGAAGAATTGAGTTAAATTTCTCTTTTTGATGAAGAAAATGCTTTCCATAACTTATTCCCATTTCCAGATATAATCACTGGATGAAGAGGATCTTTGGCTGGAATTACATCAAATTCCATTATCCCTCCTCTACGTGAAATTGTTAACTTAACTTCTTGTTCTACCTTACCACGTAATGCACCCTTCAAATCTGATGATTTTCTAGTTCTTCTTCCATTGATAGCAATAATCTCATCCCCTGGTTGAAGCTGATTTCTTAACGGACTTCCTGCTATAAATTTCGAAATTCGTAATGGTGAATCTGCGAGATGAACCCCTAACCAACCTACTTGTTCATCTGATTCTACTGGTTCGAGTTTTCTGCCCATACCTTTGGACCATTTTAACATGTCAGGAGCCCCTAATCCATGTACCAGTCGGCGGACAACTCCATTCAATCTTCCTTTACTTAGTCGATTCATAGAAGATACAATATCTTTCTCAATAATCGGTCGAGGTTCTTTTCCTCCGGAACCTGAATCTCCCTCAATATGTAATCCATGTAATTTCCAAAGGTCAACCATAACATCATCTAATCCAATTTCTCCATTGGTTCTTTTTCTCATCTCTAAGTCCATGCACATTGCAGCAATTTCACCTTGAAGATAATATGAAATTGTAGTTTCAGGAGAATGAGGATGTGGACGATAGAGATGGTACCACGACTCAAAACTTGAATCTGAAAGACATTGATGATCCCAGCCAGACATAGAATGAAAACGAGTTAATTTCCTTTTCAAATCAGTAGACCAATCCTCATCTGACCATACCCCACTGCGAAGACAAATCATATCGCCAAGCCAACTGGTCACTCCCTCAAACCACCATAAAAGATCAGTATGCATCTCTTGAGACAAATCATAATCATCAAAGGTTTGGGGACGAAGACGTTTTACATTCCAAGCATGAACATATTCGTGAGAAATTAATGATATTAGATCTCTCCATCCATCTTTATCTCCAGGATCTAATGAACTTCTACGCATTTGACTAGACTGGCTCCCTGTGTGCTCTAATCCACCTCTTGCTTTCTCAGTTAAATGAAGAATAACTGCATAGTCATCCCATGGAGGTTCGCCAAATAAAGCGTGAAATTCTGAAAATAAATCGCTCATAGATTTGATTAAGAAATCAATTCTCTTAGACTCAATCTTCACCCCACCTGCATCCCAAAGTTTGAGTCTAAACGTACGGCCTCCGGCTTTGAATAATATTTCTTTGTTGGCGTTAGCTTCTATGATACCATCGTATAATGCATCACGAGAATTTGCTGTCCAAGTAGACTTAACAATGTCCCCATCTTTATTGCTTGAAACAAATTTCAATTGAGTTGTAGCAGACCAGTGTGAAGGATGCATTAATTCTACAATATATGGTCCTTCAGAATGATTTGAACCAGCAATTACTCTAGGGAATGTTGCAGATGGGATCATGTGAAAGTGGCTGGAATCAATATGATTAGTTCGTACACTCAAATCATTACCAAAAGCAAACCAACTAACGTAGATTGACGACGCCCCCTGCGGGATTTTTATTATGATTTCATCAGGACCTCTCCGCTCTATTTTACAATCCAAATTATTTCCAGATACTATGGCCCAAGCACTCATATCATGTATTAATCTTCTAGGTTCTCTGATGAGATATGAGCCAGGAGACCATCTTGGAAAGGCTAGGATTAATCTAGAACCTACAGGATTTGAAATTTCAACTGCTGCATAGAATCTTTGTTCATCTCTTGTGGAAACATCAAGAATATACTTAATTTCACTCATCACTTACCTCTCCTTTACCTAAGGTATTCCTATCATTGAGAACTTCTATCGCCATTGATCTTACCGGTCCTTCATTCATTTCTTCTGAAATTTTAATCACTGAAGACAATGTTTCACTTCCAAAATTACGCCCTATCAAATCCTCAAGATATCTCATCTTCCGTATATCATTACATTTTCCAAGTAACAACTTAGCTCTGATGGAATCAACTTCAATTGAGGGAGAATTCCTAATTAATCTAGGAATCAAAGAATCAGAAGGAACATCCATCAGTAGACTTAGAATCTCTTCAGAAGCCCAATCTAAACTACCAGAAAAANCTTCGATGATTACTTCCATAGTTTCACTCGAATGATTAGAAATAATCAATTTTGTATCCTCAATCGTCAATTTATCCTCAGAATAAATTCTGCGATATGCAGAGGAACGAACTAAAGGCGATGAATGAACTAAAAAATCTCTAATTTTATCAATTTCTAAAGATTCAGAACTTATTGCTTCTATGGACTTAGAGATAACTATTGGAGAGGAATCTCCCAATCCTTTCAGTACAAGTTGTTCTATACCTCTGTCAATTGCACTTTCAACAACTGCTCTTCTTATATTAACAAAATTTGAGTTCAAACCATCATCTGCAATCTCACGAAATTGATTATCAGGATATTGTCTCAAAGATACGATCCATGCTCTTTTTGCTACTTCAGGATCCGAATCATTTCTCAATTTAGATAAAACTTGAATAGAATCATCATATCTACCTATTATCTCTAAGGAAAGTAAACGAATTTCACTAGATTTATGCTTAGACAGGCGCTCTAGAAGTTCTTTTTTTTCACCATTATCCCATCTTCTGATTGCTTCAATAGATTGATCAACAAACCATTGATCGTCTGAATTCAAAAATTGCAAAAAACCAGATAATGCAAACGGGTCATTCAATTCAAATAAATGCCTAATCGCACGACGTCTCTGACGAACATCCTTGTGAGAAAGCCGCTCCACCTCCACTCTGACCGATACCACGGGGTGTACTGTAGAAGGATGCTCATCAACCCGTCGAGTGAGTTATCCTGTTCTATCTCGATGAGATGCCATCATTGAAGTAACCAATATTCCAATAATTAAACCAAAGATGAAACCTCTTTCTGATGCNCCTGGGGCAGCCCCTGCAAGGTCCCTGAAAGCGAACGCTAGTGAACCTGCAATAGGAATTATTCCAATCAAGAAACGACGGATCCATTCTACCCTAGTTGGAGGACGCCCCATAGGCCTCAGCATGATATTCGAACGTTTTTCGATATACTGCCATCTGTAACTAGATGAAGAACGTCGTAGTTTAGAAGTTACATGATCTGCAACAGTATTGTCTACGCCCCCACTGTCTGAACCTCGTCCACTACCAATTATCAGGCGAACTCTACCTAATTCCTCTCGATGTTGGAGTAAATTTTTGACAATTAAATCAGCCCCCATAATATCAATTTCATGAAGGTCAATTGTTGGAGTACCGGCAGAATTGGTGACATATCTTCCTACTGACCAAGGAATATCCTTACTCACTGCTTGAATTTCAACCGGATGCAAGATTGAACGAAGAATTTCCAAGGTATCTTTCTTATCGACTGGTTGGGCTTTTTCATGGCCTAAAAGTCTAGAAACGCCTCCGTAAGTAAAAATTACTACTGATGCAGTNGCCCCAACTATTAATCCCATTCTCCCTGATGAAATTAGATCTACATCNTCAACTCCTCCCGCAAATATAGCAAGAAAGAAGCCCATTGTTGTAAAAATACAGCCGATAAACAACGAAAGAAACAACATCTCTCGATAGGTCAAGGCCATGTTATCGCCCTTTACTCTGAGCATCACCGTATGATGTATTCGGAGAACAATATGCCAAAGAATCAAAATCCTATGTTAGTCACCACATGCCAATGCTCCCAAACGGTAGAGAGGACCGAGACAGGGAGAAGAGAATGTCGATTTATATTTCCGCATTTTTTGGAGGCTACTTATTTCTAGTATTTTTAGCACCTATTGCTCTACCGGCAAATAGTGTTCCAGAATTATCCGGTAGAGCAAATGCAATTGATTACATGACGGAGGAAGGACGCACAGGGTGGGGGAATAATGATTGGCCAGATGGGTCGAAATTAGGACATAATCAATCTGCACATGGCGGCCCTTTTGCTTGGTCAGAATTGAATCCAATTTGGGCTTTTACCTATGGGTTTGCNGATCTTAACTGTCATCAAAAACATTACAGGTCGTGGGAAATTAACGGAAATCAACTCGCATTTTGTGCCAGAGATGTAGGTATTTTTGCAGGAGTTGTGATTGGAGCTGCTGTTTTCGGGAGATTAGGGTATAATCGATGGACTTTACGAGATACATTTCTATCGATTTTCCCTGACCAATGGCTAGAAACAGTATATCAAAAAAATCTTCGAGGTATTGCAAGTCTTTGCCTCGCATCAATTCTGATTATTCCAATGGGTGTGGACGGATTCACCCAATTACTTACAGATTATGAATCCAATAATTTATTGCGTTTAATCACAGGACTTGGCTTTGGTATTGCCTTAGGTCTGATATTTGTCGCAAGTCTCAGTGCACGTCCAAATGAATTTGAAGGAGCCTGGCAAGTTTCACTTCCAGGAGGAGCTTGTTTCCAAGTGAAAGAAGAGGAATAATCAATCTCCTCTGTACCAACGACGGAATTCATCGATATCTACCGGTATTTTGCTATCTCCCCCTCTACCACATCCAATTACTTCGAATCTCTGAATACATAATTTAACATTGGAAATTGTAGAATCGTCACCATCCTTTAGAAGATTTGTCAAAGCATCTTTCCACCTAGGAGAGGAGCCAGCCTTACGATGCCATTCGTGCAATTTTTGGCGGATAGGGCTCAACAATAAGGCAATTTTTCCAAAGGCTTGCCAATCAGGTCTTAACTCAGATCTTGGGGCTTCGCGACCTAATATTGTACGATGTCTCCTGATCCATTGGTGAAGATCAAGAAATTGGATCATTCTCTGAGTATGCCTGTGACTAACAGCACGAACGGGCCCTAATGTAGAACGAAGTTGTTTAACATCGGCAGATGAAATCATACTTAGGGTGCCAACAATGGAAAATACCGTTTCAGAAAGAGCGACCTTTGGTATAGTAGATGCTAATTTACGATTTGTAGAATCCCAGGCATCGGAATATAGTTTCATAGCATTAGAAATAATTTTCCAAGGAGCTTCTCCTTGAAGCCAATCCTCATGATCTCTACTCGGNGAGGCACCNACGTCNAGAGTCTGTTGACCATCATTTGCATCCATAGACTTTCGAATTAAGTTCAATTCAACCTCTTGCATACTCACATTTATTGGGGAAGATCGAGAAGCAAGAAATCTACGAATCGTACTACGTATTTTTTCCTCCAATTCAGCTTCAGTACCATGATTCATTATTGGACCAACAATTGCACCCTTATCAAAAGGTGAAGGCATAGGAATATCTCCACCCAATAAATCATAAAATCCTGAGCGGATTTTTTTCTGTAACTCATCTGTCTCAAAATACTCAGTTTTATTCATAGTCTCCATCCGTAGTGTACCTTCATTGATTCTCTTTAATGCGACTTCAGGGTCACAATCCAACCAAATTGTGAGATCAGGGACCATCGCTCCAGAGTTAAGTCTAGCAACTTGATCTAATCCCAGGTCTCCTACTATTCCTTGGTAGACTAGTGAAGAATGTACATTTCTTTCGGATATCACTACNGAACCCATGGCTAATCTGGGACGGATCCACATGTGAGAATGATCTAATCTATCAGCAGCAAAAAATCCAGCTTCCTGTAATGGACCTGCATCACCTGTGCGAACTGATTCAACAGCCAACCTACCAAGAGGGTGATTTCTTCGAGGTTCAGCAGTAATTTCAACGGATGAAAAAGATGCCTCCTTAAGTAAAATTTCTGATACCATCTTAGTAGCAGTTCCCTTTCCAGAGCCATCCCCACCTTCCAAAGTAATGAGGTACATGGACTCACTCCTCAGGTTCTATTTGGTCCGAGAACTGTTGTTTTGCCAGACGATTTAAGGCCATCCCTCCTAAGATTAAACCCGGACCAATAAATACTCCACCTCTACTGAAGAGAGCCAATCCTGAAAGCCATTGGGCTCTCCTGTACGAATTTCCTCTAAGTGTTTCCATCGCTGCGCCAAAACCCAATGCAGAAGAAAATACAGTGAAAAATGCTACAATAGTTCCTAATCTTATGTTATCTTCTAAGTTACTAGCTAGTCTGAGATCGATTTCCTCTGTTCCTTCTCCTGCTCTGAGTGTAATCGTCAACTGAGAAATCTCACCTGGGATCAACACCCTTCTTTCGGTAATATTTCCCTCTGATTCTACTTCTATGACTCTTACCTCTGTAGGTTGATCTGAAAACTGGAAGCGACCATCTTGATCAGTAAATTGTCTATCAATTAGCTCATAAGAACCATCTAACAACCTAATTTCAACTCCTTCTGGAGAATCACCACCATTTTCATCATCTAAAATCTCGGTTATAATAAATCCAGAAATTGTTTGATCTGCATCTAGAAGTTGATTACTTTCTCCCAAGATATCAGAGGGGTCAGCTGCGATAGAAAGGACTCCGAACCAAAAACCGAGTAAACTACCTGTAATTATCAAAACAATTGCTGCTCGTCTAACAGTAGGTAAACTTCCGCTAAATTCTAAACCATCATGAATTGCCTTAATTGCGATTTCACTTGCTTCTTCACGAATATCTGAGGAATCCATTCTTATTTCATCGGGGTCATGGTCTAACTCTGCTTCAAGATCGTCAAACTCGTCCACAACACGGACTTCGACAATATCTTCTTCCTCATCCATTTGGCGGCCCCCCAAGTCGACCGAGGGGTGGTAAGGCTTGAATCCCCTTCGGTCTTCTGATAGAATAGAAAAAAGAACCAATTAAAGGAAAAACAATACTAATTGACACTAAAATTCCAATCAGATAATTCACTTGAAAATCATCCGTTAACTCATTATCTTCTGTCACAAAAGTTAATCGATGAAAATCCGACCAATTCTTCCCTGTTACCCATAAATCTCTAGTAGACGGGTCAAAGGCAATTCCATTCAGTACACCTCCATTTGAAACTGAACCATATTCACTAACTAATGTTGATAGATCGATATAACCAGTAACGATTCCAGATTGAACATCTATTTCATAAATACGGTTATCATACCATCGATTTGCATATATCTTATTTTCAAAGCACTCTAGTTCATTGATATTATCTAATGAGTTGCCATCAAATTCTACATTAACAAATGATAATTCAGACATATTAACAGGATCTCTGAAAGTTATCTTTGATGAACCATCAGAAATAGCAAACATATCATTGAATGAACATATTCCCCATCCTTCCCCTGGTATTACTGATTCATCATTACTCTCAAAATTTAGTGAATAACGTAATACTCTACCAGATTTCCAAGTTAAAACTATGATTTCCTCGTCAAAGATCGTTAATCCTTCTCCAAACAAGTCTGAAGAAAGATTTACTGTCTCGATTGGGTTACCTGAACCAACATCAAAAGAACGGACTGATGAGTGACCATAAAGTCCCCCTGATTCGTACATTTTACCATCATAAATTTCGAGACCTTGGGTAAATACTACGGTTTCTTTGACGACACTTTGGACAAGATTCCAATTTATTTCCTCGGCTTTGAATGAATCAGAATTAGCATCAAATTGTGTTGATTCCAATGAACTAATCATCGGGGGGTTCAAAGACTGACTAAGCAGCATCAATGACAGGAGGATGAGTGCTGCCAGTATAGTGCCCCGAGTGCGCATGTACGAACCACGCTCCATCGAGACTTAAATACGACATCATGACGATGTAGGATGATGGAAATGTCAGAGAGCAGCACATCGATTACGAAGCGCCGAAAGGCGACTCTTAGTTCAACTCTAGTAATTGTACTACTACTGGCATCGTTTCTTCCGATTCTCGTAAATGCCGAAGATGAGTATCAGGAAGATGAAATTTTTACTGGAACCATTGCAAATTTTGAGGGCGAAAATATGGGCAAGTCATACCTTACCACGTCTTCAGAAGACCCTATATTTTCTGCAACTCGACATCTCAAAAATCAATGGATAGATGCTGGAATGCCAGACATGATACTTCCGTTTAGTTCTGATTATTTATCCAAACAAAGTCGTTCTGTAAGCAGAGCATGCGAAAATGCTTGGAATCAAGGAGATGCTGTCACAATGCCAACTGCTGGAGGAAATATTGCTGCAGAGGTGGAAAGAGTCACATCTTCAGCAGCAATAATCGTTGAAAATGGAGTTAGCATTCCATCTACTACGATTAATGATATTGCATCTACATGGGACAATTCAATCTATCCAACTGTGACATCTTATTTCGGAAATCCTTCAGACGTAGACAACAATTGTCAAGTTGAAATAGTAATTTTAGCTATAGATGGACCTTCGAACATAGGAGGATATTTCTCACCAGGAATAGCTACATCTAGAGAAGCAATTTTTGTAGACAGTGATGACTTAGGATGGAGAAATGTTATCTTTGCTCATGAATTTGAACACTTGCTCCACAACGCAAGAGATCCATTAGAGTATGCATGGATTGATGAAGGGGCTGCGGATATGGCAGCATTCTTAGTTCTGGGTGCCGAAGGATCGTTAATTGGACATAGTAACGGATGGGCGTCAAATGCATCATGTAGTGTTAGATGGTGGAACCAGCGTGCTGATTGTGATTATGGGGCTGGTTTCCTTTTCATGTTATATCTTGCAGACAAACTTGGAGGAGGTCAGGCCATTCAAAGTCTTGTATCAGATACTGCAACGGGAGGAGCATCAATAGAAAATTTAGCACGAAATCCCGTACCGGGATCACCTGCAAATATTGGAACAACTATGGATGAAATCTTTGCAAACTTCACTGCTGCCGCAGTTCTAGATAGCCAACAAGGACGCTACGGTTTCTCCAATATCGATATGGGAGGGACTTGTGGGGGGTCCTCATTTTGCAAATTACAATTAACAGATCAAAATTTCAACTGGGGCTCATTGTATACCAGTCAAAATCATGACATGGAAGGATGGGGAGTTAGAGCATGGAGATTTTCNTCAGGCACTGGTGCTCCTCTAAATGTGATGGTTACTCCTTCTGAATTTGGTTTTGATGGAATTCTAGTTGTTAAAGATACAGCCGCCCAAACTTGGTCTACACTAGATTTGAGATTCGACCCCGGTACGGGAGTAGGAACAGGAGTAGTCGATGGATTTGGCAACACTACTGATGATGCATATNTGATAACATGGTACGCAAGTTCCGTAGACGATTGTGATTANTCATACCCTAATTGTGGATTTAGTGGGGGAGCGACTGCATACCCTACAGCAACTGTAGATGTTACTGCAGCACTGATTTCTGAACCACCAACTATTCGAATTGATTCAACTTCAACAATTGATAGAGATTCAAACGGTAGCCCAGATACCGTTAACCTAACATCAATTGTTAATTCGACTGCATTCTTTGAAATCCTAGACATAACAGTACATGCTTTCAAAGATAACATTCTATATGACACTATTGAATATGAAGTTGCAGCAGGAAATGGAATTGAAGTNNAATCNAGTATATTTTTCACAGTTCCAGAAGATGGGAACTGGGTNTTTGATGTAGAATTAAGAAACTATGGACAAACACTAGTCGATGAAGCAATCTCCGCACCTGTTTCCTTAACAAACATGAAACCTGTTGCGGTAAGTAATGCAGCATCTAATGCCACTCAAACCTACCTTGGATTGCAATTCTATGGTGCAGGATATGACGAGTGGGGATTTAGTACAGATAACGAAACATTTAGTCAAAATGAAACTCCTGTAGCTTATTCTTGGGATTTCGGTGACGGTACCTTTTCAGGACTGAAAAATCCGATTCATGAATGGATTTTATCTTCGAACTACACTGTAGAATCAAGAATCGAGGATAGGGGCGGAGCATTATCCGAACCAGTGATTATGAATATTAGTGTGAACGATACATCGGATCCTATTGTCGGACTAACTGTTCAAGGAGTGGATATTAAGCAAGGATTGAGCCTTAGAACAAATGAAAGAGTGTTATTTAATGCTAGATCAACCGAAGATAATGTTCCAGATGAAGAGTTACTTTTCACATGGGACTTTGGCGATGGAAGAATAGTCAGCGGAGTAGGATTAGTAGAAATTGATCATGCGTGGTTAGTTGGCACAGCCGATGGAATGTTGAATGTTCTAAATCTTACAGTTTCTGATGGAGTACATATAGCCCATCTAGAAGTTAATATCACAATCTTAAACAGACCACCTCGCTTAATTTTCGATCAAGGCTTAGAAACATATACACTAACTCCGNTAACAATGCCTATGATTTTCATNGATGATGACGGAGTTATCCAGAATGTAACATGGTCATTTAATGAAACTGTAAATCTAGAGGGNGGAATCCTGAATCAACTCTCCCCATTTACCGAGAGTAGTAGCGAAGAAGTCACTCCATCTGTAGCCTGGAGAACTCCAGGCATCAAAATCATAAATCTAAGTGTTACAGATGATGATGGGAATACAAGTACAACAAGTATTACAGTTACCGTAATGAATCAGCGCCCCGTAGCATTATTTTCAAGACCTGCTGATGGTACTGTTTCTACACAATATACCTTCCAAAGTACTTCATTCGATCCTGATGGAGATGATTCTGCAATGACTACAATTTGGTCTATTGAAGGTGAAGAACCAGTGACAAATCAGAGTGCAGTAGTACATACTTTCCTTGAACCAGGAGTCTACACAGTGTCATTGCTTGTTATAGATGAATTGGGCCTTGAATCCCATCTTAAATCATATCTAATATCCATAGAAAATCCTCTTCCGCTACCAGTAATGACTGCATATGAAGCATCATTGAATGGAGAATTAGTTACTTCCCCGAGTGAAAATATTAGTGAATTTGAATTCTGGCATCCATTATCCTCTGATGGAGGATTATTCGTCAAAGCAGGAGTGCCCATTTATTTCTCAGGTGGTGGATCGAGAGATGCAGATCCAAAATTTGAAGGAATGAATAATCCCGATCCAAACTCCCCTAGTTGGAATGGGATTACTTCATACACCTGGAACTTTGGAGATGCNTCTCCTATTTCATCTGGTGAAAATATTTGGCATACATTCACAGTACCCGGAAGTTACCTCGTTACCCTAACTGTTCGAGATGGGTATGGAACAGGAGATACAAATCAAACATATCGTATGATACATGTTAGTTCCCCTCCCACTATATTGGTAGATTCTCTNTTCGAGGAAGAAATTGATTTGGACTCATCTGTAGTGCTAATTTTATCATATGAAGATGAAGATATAAAATCGGGAATCTCTGCCTTCAGGGATACTGATATTTTGAGTGATAGCGATTCAGATGGTATTCTTGACAACGANCCAAACCAAGCTCTCAACGAAAACCTCAGACTGTTTTGGGATATTGANCCNTCTGTAGATGAAAATGAAGATGGAGATTTCCAAAATGACTGGATTATCTCCACAGAAATGTCCTCTCTTCGTTGGAATGAATCAGGAATATATACTGTAATTGCAATGGTTTGTGATGATACAGATTCTTGTACAATCAAAGCATTCCAAATTGAGGTAGCAGATAATGATGATAGTGGACCGAGGTCACTTTCAGACTTTGAGTTAAGTGATTTACTTCCAAGTGATAGTAGTAGTTGGTTAATTTTGGCTTTAGTTGCCATAGTTCTAATCCTTGGATGGGCAGTGATGAGACAACCAAACGAGGAAGAACAAGCAGTTGATGAACAACCTACTTACGATGTTACAGAGGTTCAGACTGAGGGTGGAATTCTCGGGATGGATCAGCATACACCCCCTACTAAACCAAAAAATCTTGATAGGGAAGATAGGCGAAGTAATGATTCAGGATATGTCAGACCAGTTGGCTCAAGAAGGAGATGAGAATCATGAAAAGAGGACGCTTATTTCCTCTTTTCATAATTATCTTTGCATTTATATTCCCTTCCACTGCTCCAATCTCTGATTCAGTTAATGCAGCCTCAACATGTTCACTAACTGGTCAAACCACGCCTGATTGGGGAGAAGATGCAGAGTTAATTGAAACAACTGGGAATAAAAATTTCGAAGAAGACATTTTCTTTGGCCAACAAGGGTTTTCAGTCGGTGGAGATCTTGACCCATTGACAAATGGTTTTGTGACATCTGTTAATGTATCAGATAGAGCATATACGGCTATACGAATGAATATGGTTGAGGGATATAGGTATACTTTCTGTATTAGTTTTGCAACAGCTCCTAATCAAACAGTTACAGGTGATCCTTTGGCAGATGTATACCTAATGGAAAATCTAGATTATGACCGATACAAGTGGGATGAAGCATTTGATGAAGGTGACGGAGGAAATCCGACATTTTTTTCATTCTTTGGATGGATTCCTTACAGAGATATACATGCATATGAAAATACTAGAAATGTCGATTTTTCAGTTACCTTTGAAGATGGCGGGAGTTCATCTTCGCAAGGAATTTTTGGTTCAGGAAATGATGACAGCATGTATCTAGTCCTAGATGCAAGAAATAATTCTAGGACGAATGATGCTTCATCAAGAGGCCAGAATATGGTTGCCCAAATTATAATTCTAGTTGAAGAAAGGGCTTTGTTACCAAAAACTACAGTCTACATGTTATGTTGTTCACTACCTTTGATGGTCATTGTAGCTCCAATTATCATTCATCAAAAATATGCTAGAGGAGCATGGGATGAAAGTAAAGTAGAAGTTGAACTTATGCCAATGGTTGAGAATAACTCTAGTACGCCCAGTGCATACAGAAATGAAGATTAATCACTCGTATTCCAATAAGTCCCAAGCAATGTATAAATCTTCAAAATTTATTCTTCCTTGGCGTATTACATCAAAACTATCTTCCATTGTAGAATAAACCAACGAAGAGCCCAAGATTGGAGCGTGGATCCTAGTCCAATCACCGCCTTCCCCTGTTCCCATTATAGCAATATCAGGTCCATTTTCTCGAGCACCGACAGCCTTAGCTGCCTCTAAAACTCTAAGTGCTCCTCCTTTAGTTGTTAATCTATAACAAATCTTGACTATNGATCCCAAAGAAGACATTTTCTCCACTTGGCCAAGAATTTCATCAACTGAAGGAGGAGAACCGCCGTGTTCAGAAGCAATTACTTTAGTTGATTCTCCAGTTAATGAAATTAATTTAGAACGTTCATCAGAATCAATATCTATTTCCAAATCAATGAAAGGAACACCAGATTGAATAGCGCTACCTAGAATTGCAATCCTTCCTGATTCTTCACCAGGAAAATTTCCCCCCTGACGTCGAGGCCTACAAGTGAATATAAACGGAATTGTAATCCCTGTTTGGAATCCTTCAATACAGGTATCAACTTGTACATCTTCTAAAGGAATCGGGTGAAACTCCCACTTCTTCGTCTTACTTTTTCGTTGCTCATCACTTTGATCTTCTGGAATAACCTCGACACGCTTCAACCAGAGATTATCGAANCTAACCTCTATCAAATCCGCACCCGCTGCAGTTGCCAAAGCCGCATCTTCTAACATTTCTTCCAAAGTATTACCCGATAGGGTCACGCACACTTTTGGCAGAGGCATTGTCCCACCTGACTAGCGACACCTGTTTAATTATGATGTAAAGATAAAAATCTCCGAATCAAGAATAAAATGCTTTTCTGGTACAAAATGGGACGATTAAGCCGCCTTCTTTATATGCCCTCAACAGGAGTAAAGAAAGTTCTCAAAGGGCCCCTACGGGGCCCTTTGGAAAGAGGGGAAAAAAATGGAAGAAAGTTACGGTGCAGACAGTATCCAGGTACTGGAAGGATTAGAGGCTGTACGGAAAAGGCCAGGGATGTACCTAGGAGATCCACATGATGGTTCAGCCTTACATCACTGTATTTGGGAAGTCGTGGACAATTCCGTTGACGAACATCTTGCAGGACATACTGATTCAATTGACATTACCCTCCATTCGGATAATTCACTCTCTGTAAGAGATTATGGCAGAGGCATCCCTGTTGGAATACACGAGGACTATGGAATATCTGCCGCAGAAGTAATAATGACAAAATTGCATGCTGGGGGAAAATTCGACAACAGTTCATACAAAGTTTCAGGCGGGTTGCATGGCGTAGGTGTTTCAGCGGTTAATGCTGTTTCTGAATGGATGGAGATGACAATTCATCGTGAGGGAATAATCTACTTTCAGCGATATGAAGCCGGCATTCCTGTAGAACCTCTTAAAGAAATAGGAACTTGTGAAGATACTGGCACTACTATATCTTTCAAACCAGATCTAACCATATTCACTGAGGTCCTTGAATTCGACCTTGAAGAAGTTAATACTAGAGTTAGTGAAACCGCTTTTCTAAATGCTGGTTTGAAAATTATAATTTCTGATGAACGAAGTTCTGAACCCCATGTCGTCGAACATTTGTATGAAGGCGGCCTAGCAGAATACGTTGGACAACTCAATGAACGCAGAGAAGTCCTTCATTCCGAAGTAATCAAAATCAAGGGTGAAAAGAATATCGAGAAAGGCAATGTGGAAGTAGAACTTGCTTTACAATGGTCAGACGCATTTAGTGAATCCATTCGTTGCTATACAAATATCATTCGAAACAAGGATGGAGGCACACATATGTCAGGATTACGTACAGCCCTTACTAGCTCAGTAAATACATATGCCAAGAAAAAGAGTTTGCTGAAAGGAGATTCATTATCAGGAGACGATGTTCGCGAAGGGCTTGCGGCAGTGGTTAGCGTAAAACATCCAGATCCATCATTCTCTTCTCAAACCAAAGATAAGCTAGTGAGTAGCGAAGTTACCGGCATAGTTCAAACAATAGTTTACGATAAATTAGGAGAATTTTTTGAAGAGAACCCATCAGTAGCAAAACAAATCGTTGAAAAAGCAGTATTAGCATCTAAAGCACGTGAAGCCGCAAGAAAGGCCCGTGATCTGACTCGTAGAAAAGGAGTCCTAGAAGGTGGGGGATTACCTGGCAAACTTGCAGATTGTCAGTCAAGAGACCCAACCGAATGTGAAGTATACCTTGTGGAAGGTGATTCAGCAGGCGGTTCTGCCAAAACTGGAAGAGATAGGCGAATCCAAGCAATTCTCCCTCTACGTGGAAAAATTCTGAATGTTGAACGCCAAAAGCACAATGCTGCAAAAGTTTTCCAGAATCAAGAAATTCAAACTATGATTCGTGCTCTTGGAGCAGGAGTCGGAAACAATAGCGAAGAAGAAGGTTCTTTCGATACTGAAAAATTACGCTATAATAAAATCATTATCATGACTGATGCAGATGTGGATGGAGCTCATATCCGTACACTAATGCTAACTTTCCTTTGGAGATTTATGCGGCCAGCAATTGAGAATGGACATGTTTTCATTGCACAACCCCCTCTATTCCAACTCTCTAAAGGACGGGTTAGCAAATATGCCTTTACAGATGAAGAGAGAGATGAGATTCTTGAAGAATTAAAAGGAGACAATCCGAATGCAAAAATCGGAGTTCAGCGATACAAGGGACTCGGTGAAATGAATCCTGAACAACTATGGGAGACTACAATGAATCCGGAAACTAGAACCATGCTCAAGGTGACTGTTAAGGACGCTGAAGAATCTGATAGAATGTTTGAGATTTTGATGGGAGAAGACGTTCCAGACAGAAGGGCATTTATCGAACGTCACGCTAAGGAGGTGACCAACCTTGACATCTGAAGATGAAAATGTAAACATAGAAAGTGGAGACACTGTAGAAACTGGTAATGTGCTAAATCGTTCATTAAATGATGAAATGAAAACCTCATACATCAATTATGCAATGTCAGTAATCATTGGAAGAGCTCTACCTGATGCTCGAGATGGATTGAAACCTGTTCATCGACGTGTTCTTTACGGGATGCATGAAGGCGGCCATACCTCAGAAAAGAAATTCAGTAAATCTGCGCGTTCTGTGGGAGAAGTGATGGGTAAATATCACCCACATGGTGACCAATCAATTTACGATACTATGGTCAGAATGGCTCAAGAATTTTCATTACGATATCCACTTATTGATGGACAAGGAAATTTTGGTTCTATAGACGGAGATCCTCCTGCCGCTATGAGATATACCGAAAGTAGACTGGATCGCATTTCCAAGCATATGCTTGAAGATATTGAGAAGAAAACTGTTGATTTTGAACCTAATTTTGATGATTCTGAAATGGAACCNGCAGTTCTTCCCGCAAGATTGCCTAACCTACTTCTGAACGGAAGTGATGGTATCGCAGTTGGCATGGCCACTAGAATACCGCCCCACAACCTCACGGAAGTTGCCGGTGCAATTCAATTACATGTAAGTCGAATTCTTGAAGAAGGGGAAGAAAGCACAGGTTTGCCTAATGTATCTATCAAGGAATACATGGACCATGTTCAGGGTCCAGATTTCCCTACTGGGGCAACAATTCATGGTGTTGACGGAATATTCGACATGTACTCGACTGGAAAAGGTCGATTTCACGTTCGGTCCAAGTGTGACGTCTATGATGATTCGAACGGAAAGAAAATTGTCATTCATGAAATCCCATATCAGGTAAAAAAAGCAGATATGTTGATTCATATAGCAGAATTAGTTACTAAAGGAACTGTCGTTGGAATAAGAGATATTCGTGATGAATCTTCCAAAGAAGGGATACGTGTAGTTATTGAGGTCAAAAATAATGCAGATCCTCATGCAGTTCTCAATCANTTGTTCAAATCCAGCCGATTACAAGAATCATATTCTGCAAATATGATGGGGATATTAGATGGGCGTCCTGTCTTACTTACTCTTCCAGTCATGATACACACTCACGTAGAGCACAGAGAATCAGTAATTGAAAGAAGAACAAAATTTGATTTGGCAAAAGCAGAGGCAAGAATTCACCTAATAGAGGGATTGCTGATCGTTGCAGAAAATTCAAGAGAAATAACAGATATGGTTCGTGAAAGCGAAGACTATGAAGAAGTCCACTCGAAACTTAATGCAAGATTTGACATGTCAGAAATACAATCAAGAGCAGTATATGANATGCCTCTTGGACGGTTGACGAAACAATCTGTAGGNAAATTAAATGTTGAAAAGGGTGATTTACAAATTGCGATTGAAGAATATAATGCCATTCTAGGAAGCAGAAGTAGNAAACTTGGAGTTTTGTTAGAAGAACTGGCTGAAATGGTCAGGAAACATGGAGATAATAGAAGATCAGATATTGATCCAATGCCACTATCTATGGATCGTGAGGATCTAATTGAAGAACGTGCTATCGTAATTACATTAACTAATGACAATTACATTCGCCACCTGCCTGCTGAATCTTTCAGAATGCAGAATAGAGGGGGGAAGGGAATGAAGGGAGTCCAAACAAAAAATGAAGACTTTCCTACTACTATAATGACCTGCTTTAGCAAAGATAGATTACTCATTTTCACTAACAGGCCGGCAACAAAGAAAGATCAAAATGGTAATGAAAAACCGTATATTGAAGGACGAGTATACGGATTAAGAGCTTGGGAAACACCACAAGGATCCCGAACCAGTAGAGGGGGCCACATTAGAAATATAATCGGATTAAAAGACGATGAAACGGTTGTTTCAATAGTACCATTAAGCAAAGAATTAATGGAAAATCCTGCAGATAATTATCTCGCATTTGCTACACGTAAAGGAAAAATAAAGAAAAGTCTTCTTTCCCATTATATCAAAATTAATCGTAATGGAAAGAAAGCCATTGATCTAGCAGAGGATGATGAACTAATCTCTGTTAGATCCGGTGCTGATGAAGATAATGTAGTGATGGTTTCAAGTAACGGACTAGCGACAAGATTCTCTCTAAGCGCAGTTAGAGCTCAGGGTAGAGTATCTAGTGGAGTTAGAGGATTAAAGTTGAAAGAAGATTCGTCATTAGTTGGAATGATAATTACCAATGATGAGAATACGAGTGTACTCACACTGTCTGAACAGGGCATGGGTAAGCGAACTAGAATTGGCACTGGAGACTCAATACCAATAATGAAAGAAGGAGAACCAGTGTTGGATTCAGAGGGTAAACAAAAGATGGAAACTGATGGATACAGGTTAGCCAAGAATAGAGGGGGTTTTGGTGTTAAAACAATGAATTTGAATGATGGAGATCGTATTGCTAGAGTACATCAAATTCCTGATTTAGGAGACCAATTATTCTTACTTTCTAGAAAAGGAACTGTTATTCGAATATCTGCATCACAGACCAAAGAAACTTCGGGTCGTGCCTCAAANGGAACACGTGTGATGGAATTACGTAATAAAGATAAAAACGGATTTTTTGACGAACTAATCTACAGTGCAAGAATGCCGTCGGATTTAGTTGAACAAATTATTACCGAGAACACTAGCACTGAATCTGGTGAAGAAGAATAATCACCGCTTCTCTTAAGCCAGCCTCTTGGGTGGGCAAGGGTACTGCGGCAGTCGCATAGCCTGGCCATTGCGCTGGATTGCTAATCCAGTGGTGTCTCACCGCGAGGGTTCAAATCCCTCCTGTCGCGCCATTAACCAAAGAATTCTTCCAAATCATCTTCTTCGCTAGTAGAATTACGATCTCCAACTTTCTCCAATAAGAAATTTAAACGACGACGAATCTTCCTGTTTCTATTGATTACCATTGGTACAGCAATCAGATTTATTGCAATTATGACAATAGCAACCAATGAAGATGTTTGGAAATTTTGATCGGTAATATCTTCAAGGAAACTATTCATCCAGTCATTCTCATGATTTCTATCTGGGGTAACTACATCTGGAATCAAATGAGGATTCTCTTTCCAAAACATATCCGAGATTAGAATTGATGCAGTATTGTCATTCCGAACGATATAGTCTGAATTTCCAACTGAATCCTCTGGAATTAAGATGTAATAATATGTCTGTCCTATTGAAAGTCCATCCTCTCCTGACGCTTGGACTTCAGTATATGAATCAGATGTGAATGGTTCACCCCATAAATCTGTCAATATAGGCTCAATGAATTCTACGGATTGAGGTAAATTCTGTGTACGATATAATGACCAAGTAACATTTTCTTCATCAGGCAATCCATCCCCGTCTTCATCAGGAATTTCGGGATAAATCCAAGTTACTGTTACGGAATGAAAGTCTGATTCATTTCCAGGAGATATATCATAATCATATTCGAGGGAAATACGAATATCTTGCATCTCATAATCTGGAGGATGGGAATCACCACATTGAAGATCAGGATTCCCCACATCTTTGAAACCAGTAACATTGCCATGAGTATAATCCACTATACCTTGATGATCAATTGCTGCAAGAATATAACTTGCACATTTTCCTTCTTCAAGTGGGTTAGGATCCTTCCACTCTGTTTGATTACCCGGGAGATCTACAACAAAGTTTTGAGTTACTGTCGATTCAAAATCATCCATACTATCATACGGCCATCTAAACGGGAATTCAACTCTCTTGTAAACTCTCCAACCCCCAAAATAAGGATCTTCAATTGGACCTTCAGAATCCCAAAGAAGAGTAAGTTCCCCACCTGCTGATTTTTCGGTTCTAAGATTCAGAGGAGTTACATTTACTGGAGCCATGTCCCCTACCAACATAATCGAACCACTGGAAACGCCATTCAAACGAAGGTGAAACGAGTTATTTGATTCAAAGGCTTCGAATAAATCATCAGTATCTAAAGGAGATAGTACACCTGATGATCTATCAACTACATGCATTGCAACTACGGAGGCAGGACTAACACTGCTAGGAATCAAATGACTAATATTNCCCCAAAAATCGATATAATCTACGTTTAAATCTTGACCATTGGTAGGATATAATCTGAAATCAAAAGAACGCAAGGGAGTCTTACCTATATTTACAGCTTGNGCATGAACAATGGTTTCAGGGAATGAAACATCAAGAATTTCAAAGTCCATCTCCTCTATTGAAACTGCTTCACCAGTGGTAACAATAGGCATATCTTGGAACTGAATTCTGTTTAAAATTTTGACATTTCGAGTAGAAACTTCATCGAAATCTGTAGGGCTCATCAAACTATGACGAACATGGAGAGTAATCTGATGATTTCCCATAGGAAGTGTTGTAGTTAAGACTCGACCATATCCTATAGTTTCAATATAATCAATTTTCCAAGTATAATTTACAGGTAATGGAGAATCCGGTGCCAGCCCCGCTACAAACATAATCGGCTCTCCAGTCTCGAANGTTACATCATCGACAGGGGGAACTGCAACGTATGCCCCNGTTNATGTTTGATTCATCATTATNTGAGTTTCGAAATAATTGTTNGCAGGATCGATATCAATTANATTAGTTNAAGAAGTGGTAGTNGCATTCACTACAAATAACCCCAAATGATTGAGCGGGAAAATACATGAAACTAGTTCTCCTGGATCTATTCTCTTTGTACATGATTCAGGATATCCTTCAACTAATGAGTATCCACTTGAAATATTGAACAATTCGATGTTTAACGTAGTATTCCATGGCATATCTCCATCATTTCTAAGTTGGACCTTTAGGGCATCTTCTCCATAAGGAAATTTGACGAAATTCTCAAATCCTACTTGCACTACAACCTCATCTCCCCTCGCTGGAGTAATTCCTACTACGACAATATCTACATCGTCACTAACCTCGACTCTAACTGTTTCACCCAGATTATTCCAAGGATTAGGATCTGCTACAGATTGCACCCACAATTCAACATCATAAAGCCCATCCGAAGGAAATTGAATATCCGGAAGGGCCAATTGGAGAGAAGATGATGATCCAGAAACTGTAACAGAGGATGAGGATTCAGAAATAAGAAGATGAGGGAGAACTAAATCAGCTCTAACACAATGAAGACCTTCTTCCATTTGAGAAAAATCCATCTGAATAGAGACATCACTACCATTAGATTGCCAATCATAAGATCCGGAATTAGAAGTATTAACTATTGATCCTGTAATAACCTGCCATCTCAAAGAATACGTTTCCCCATCCGATAGAGAAGTGGCATTGAATGTAGCATTAATTACATCATTTAGTGCATATGCTTCCACAGTAACGTATGGAGGAACTGTATCCGCAGGAGGGATAGGATTCTCAAAGAACCCTGCTCCAACATACATACAAAACTGAGAACTCCCCATCGGAACATCCACTTGGTTTAATGTCCAACCAACGGTAACTAACTCTTCTACAGGCCAACCTATCGATGTGACTGAAATTTCTGCTGGATAATCTATTCCTGGATTGAGGACTTCATCTGAATCTAGATCATTTGAATTGTAAATTATGTCTTGAAAAAATTCATCAAGGTAGAATTTCACAGCAATTTTATCATCAGCAGGACGAATATCTTCTGAAGAAAACCTAAACACAACGGTGTATGTTTGATTGGTGTATTCAACAGCATAGAATGGATCGACAAAGGAAATTGTAGTTGTTTCCTGAGGGTTTAATGTAGGAACAGGAGTTTGTCGAGAAAACAAAACTGATGGGCATGTGGCTGTAGATACATGATCTCCAAGACAAATTTCAGCAACTATTGTTCTCCCACCTGTGGGGGTACTTGCATTACTCTGAACTTCTACCTCTAAGAAAATCGGATCCCAAACACTGTAATGCGCTTCACTAATGGGGTCAATACCACCTGTAATCATGAAATCTTGAATATTTCGAGAACTAGTCGCCTCAGTAGCAGGTAATAGGGGTAAAGAGGACATCAAAAATAGTGCTAAAACAAGTGGTACAGAGCGGATAAATCTAGAAGATGATCCATCCGCTGGTCCCGCCATGATTATGTTTAGCCGCTCGTGTGGTAAATAATCAACGCCCTAATACTACCCCGAGTATAGCAAAATAAGGCTCCAATGTCATCTTCCAGTATCTCTTTGAGCAAGGGTTCATGTTCTCCTCAAAGAATCGAATTTCATGCGGAGAGACTTTCGCTCTGACGATGGGGCGCTCACAGCAGTCATTGAGTTCCTTTCAGCCTTCGTTCTCTTCCTGGTTATTGTATCAGCATTCCTAAGCCTCAGTAGACTTAGCTTGGGCCCAAACGATCCTATGATAGATCGATTAGATGAACATGCATCTGATGGAATCATGCGTTTAACATCCAGTGAAGGATGGATGACCCCATATATCGATAGTACAAGAGATGAAGCAAATGGTACAAAAAATTGGCATTACGCTAACGCTAGCCAGTTATTGAACTCAGATGTGCTGCCAGGAATAGCTAATTCCAATGGGCATTTAGATCTTGAACGAATTACTGCATTGAGCAATATCACTGAAACCCAATTAAAAAATGGATTAGGATTCCCAAATTATGCTTCAATAAACCTATCAATAACCATCCTAAGTAGTCCTTATGAAGAGCGCAATGGAATGTCATTATTCCTCGACGGGACTCCAAGGAAAGCAGCACAGAATTCAGCCGCTTCATTTCGAATTTTACCAATGGGTAACGAAACAGTAGAAGTCAAACTCGAAGTACATGATGCAGGAGTAGTTCCACCCATAATGAGAATTACAGAATTTGTACCGAATCCAGAGATTGGAGAACCTGAATGGGTAGAAATACAAAATGATGGAGGATTTGCAGTCGACCTCAATGGTTGGGGGATTTCTAGAAATGGATTTCTTACTCTAATCGGGCAAGACGCCTTACAAGGAGGAGGCATACTACTACTCACAGGAGATTCAGAAGCAATGGATACTGGAAATTCAAATCTAGTAATTGATCTTGGACATACTGGAGTTCTTGGAAAGGGAATGATAGATGGCCTGCATAATACTGCAGATAATCTCAAATTAACTTACAATGAACCTGGTTTATCCTATACACAAGAGGTGAATGTGGTCTCTTATGATTCAGATTGGGGATTCCAGTCAGGCTTCAGTGCAAAATTAGATTCAAGTGGTTCTTGGGATGTTTCCCAACTTACTTCACCTGGCAACGTCTAACCAACATCTTGGCGTGGACTTATGAACGACGTGTTGTGTGTTAGGTCCGGTCACCATGCTGGGCAACGCATCATATGAGCGTGATAGATGTGTTACAGGCATACGCGGGCTTGATGAAATCCTTAGAGGAGGTATCCCTTATGGTTCGGCTACACTTGTTGCTGGAACTTGTGGTTCTGGAAAGACTACTTTAGGAATGGAATTTCTAATGAACGGTGCAAAATCAGGTGAAGCCTGTGCACATTTCTCTGCTACTGAACCTTCTGTAAAACTACTAGAAAATATCAGACAATACAGTTTCTTTGATATGACTACTGTAGATAGAGGACTGATCAATGTTTTTGATATGGATGTCCTTTTCTCATGGTTAGGTCTGGACAAAAGTACATTCAATTTAGACGATATTGATGCAATGGTCAAAGCAATTACGGATATTGTAAATACAATCGGAGTAACTCGATTAGTGATTGATTCAGTGACTTCTCTATGTTATAAAGTTCCGAATGAACAATTGATTAGAGATTTTCTATTTAAGTTAGGAAAATCACTCTCAACCTTGGGTTGCACCACACTGTTGATTGCCGAAATTACATCAGTAGGTGGAACCGCTCACCGTTCAGCATTTGGAGTTGAAGAAGCAATTGCTGATGGAATTATTGTTCTTGGAGATGTTGAACGAATGGGTAATCTACTACGATATCTGCAAGTTGTAAAGATGCGCGGAACTGATCATAGTAGGGCCAAATATGCTCTGGAAATAACTAGAAGTGGAGTGATGCTAACGCCAATGCTAAAATGGGGGGTTAGTCAATGATTGAGTTTGATTTAGGGATCGCGGAACAATTAACCCAAGTTACCACAACGTCTAGCGTTCAAGTTAGAGTAGGCACAAGTAACTCAGACCTTGTAATTGCATCAATTCTTCAACCATTAATGCAAAATTTTGGTATGGGAGGAGTGTATATTACTGCTTCACAAACCGCTCCTAATTTCATAGAGATGATGAATACGATTGGCTTAGATGTATCTCCAATACATTTCATTGATTGTGTATCCTCAGGTATTTTGGGGGGCACTCAAAACCCATATTCAAATATCGGTTACATAGACAGCCCAATTATGCTTGAATCAATGATGNTACGAACTCTGCACCATCTTGAGAACTCTCAAATTCCACAAAATTTTGTGATTTTAGATTCAGTAAATGCTCTCTCAATTTATAATGAAGAAAGAATTTTGGCAGAATACCTTCATACTTTCATCAATACATGCAAAAATCGTCAAGTTCTAAGTCTCATTGTTAACGTACCCGATCAAACACCTGCAGGAGTTCTTTCTAATCTTGACTTATATTGTAGTGACCTAATAGATAGAGGTCAGGTAGTTATTTCTTGAGGGATTCGATGACAATAAATTTTGATTCAGATGACGAAGACTTCTATGGAGATATGGGGTCTATCGGCTCTGTGAAATTTGATAGAATCCTAACAGGTACGCCTCATAACACTGGAAGTATCCCAAGAGGATTCACTCTTCTAGGATATGGAAACACCGGTGCTGGAATAGATCTTTTTGCGAAACAATTTGTTTCTGTTGCAGAAGATCCNGAAAATACAATTTTAATTTCTACTTCAGAGACAACATCTGAAATTTTGTCTGTTTACAAAAAATATGACTGGCCTACAGAAATTCGTGTTCGAACTATGGGAGAGGAATATAATCGAGAAGTACTAACAAAAGAACTTGAAGCTTCAAAATATAGGATAGAAGGATTCTCACTTAGCGATATACAAAAATTAGCACAAACCCGTTTCGTNGACCAACAATCTCACGATTTTCTCACTGATTTAACTACTCAAGTTACTTCTTTGGGTCCTTACTTCCGCGCAGCGATAGATAGTCTGGATTTCTTTTACAGCAGATTTGATGCTAGTAGGGTTACATCCATGCTAAGGATAATGCAAGCTCACGCACAACGAAATCGTGGNCTTCTTCTCTTGACGGTTAGTGGGGATGCAGTTGAAAAGAGTACTGAGCGTGAATTGATGGCAATCTGTGACATTGTAATGGAATTCGAAGTAGGAATGAGAGGTTCAGATTTTGATACAAGGATGGTTATTCGACGTTTTAGAAACTCGCCCGAGAATCTAGCATTTATCACTTTCAGAGTAACTCCAGAAGAAGCGATTACCCCAGAGACTGTCGAACGAGTGGCATAACTCGCCCAAACTTCAAGACATTCAACCTTTAGAATAGGCCATGAAGAACCCGAGGGCGACTCAAGAAGCGGTGAGCCCGGTTATTGCTACGGTTCTTCTTTTAGCTATCACAGTACTTCTCACAAGTGGCATATACATCATGGTACAAGATGCTGTGCAAGCACCAGATAAAGGCACACCATATGGACAATTAACATCGCAATCCTTGGATAATGGATTCCAAGTTGTCAGAGTTTCTGATTTATCTAATGAATTAATGATTAATACCATTAAATTCCAGATTATTTCTGGTAATGGGACAATAATCGAAGGCTTGGCTAATGACGCATCTGTATACGGTGCAATTGGATCGGATGTTACTTTCCAAGATAGGGATGCAGGTCTAACACTTAACCGAGGCGATTATTTCATCATTAATGCAACAGCAATTGGTTCAGATGAAGGTGATTGGACATTTAGACTAATATTCATGGGAACTGGAACACGTGGAACTGCAGATTTAGGACAAGTTATTCTCCCTGCTACTGAACTGTAATTAAGCGAAGAATCAAACATCAAAACCGATACAGATAAACATGAACGATGATAGAGACGAAGACTCTATCCAAACAATTCAACCCACTAATATCCAAGACGTGAATTGGTTTTTAGCTCCTTCAAAGTCCCATATGATAAGATGGATGTTGCTAGCATCAATGTCAGATAAAAAAACAAGAATTTCTTTTTCAGGTAAGCCAGGAGAAGATATTCATTCTATGGCAAACTGTATAGAAAAATTTGGAATCGAAATAAAAAAGAATGAAAAATACTGGGACATTTTTGGTAAAGGAACAAATGGATTTTGTCTCCCCAATGAAGTTCTAGATTGTAGAAACTCTGGCACAACTATGCGTTTTCTAATCCCACAAATCGCATGTTTTTCCTCCCCTGTTATTCTGGATGGAGACTGGACATTACGAAACAGACACCTAGAGTCGTCTACAAATTCTATTGAAGAATTAGGAGCCACTGTTCGAATGTCTGAACGTAAAGGTGCACCATATTCCATTACAGGACCATTACACCCTGGAACTGTGGTTTTAGACGTTAGTACATCCAGTCAATCTCTTTCATCTCTTGTTTTACTAGGGCCCAGAATGTCGGGCCCAATTGAAATAATTACAACGGGTGAATCAGTATCTAATCGTCATGCTGCTTTGACATTTGAAATCGCAAAACTGACAGGATCTAAAGCAATTTTGGATAAAAAAGAAAAAATCATTATCCAACCTTGGACTCCTAAATGTCCTGAACATGTAATAATTCCATCAGATCTAAGTCTAGCAGCTTTTGGATTAGTCTTGGCGACTGTTCATGAGGCTAGTTTTGATATTGTAAATGCACCAAATCCAAAAGATGGAATAGGTGCAGAGATACTCTACGACATAATCGAAAATAAGCCTACAAAAGAGATGCAATTAGACTTACTGAATTGTAATGATTTACTTCCTGCATTATCTGCTTATCTTGCTTTAGGCCCCGGAGGGAGGATTAGAAATGCTTCACATGCTAGATTCAAAGAATCAAACCGCATATCAAAAACGATAGAAATGCTCTCTCATTTTGGACTACATGTAGAGGAATGCGAGGATGGAATTCAAACCGAAGGGAGACAGACNCCTAGGATGCCAGAGAATATAGTTGATGTATATGGAGATCATAGATTATTCATGACTGCTGCATGTATTGCTAGTAAAACCGGTGGAAAATTAACTGATAAAGGAGTTTGGAAAATTACAGACCCACTATTTCCCAAACAAATTGGTTTTGTTTAATTTCTAGTTCTTACCANACTATGATCGTCTTCGCCCGATANCGGATCTTTCCAATCAGGATCTCCAGGTAATACAAGACTGCGACCTATTGAATCAAGTATTTGAGCTAGTTCAACTTGAGATTCAGAAAGCTCATTCCAAGGAATTGATCCATCCCTTAATCTAAACCAACGGCGAAGTGTTTGCATTGCTCGAAGGCTACGTTGCCATAATCTAAGATGTAATCTCGCACCTACGCTCCATAATGGCATAATAANGAACGCAAGAAGTAACCATGGCACTGAAGTTATTGTAGGTTTAAGGAAACCAAGCGCACCTTGTTCAAGGATTGCCCAAACTGGACTAGATGTNCCAGCTAGAAGCCATGCTATTGGAAATGAAACAAGAATCCACCAGATAGGAAGAAGCATGAAAGCCACAGCAATCTTCTTTGTACCTAGAGCATAAGGCTCATCTTCTGCAGATTTAGCAGCGATAGGACCAGCGATACGATACGGCGGATAAGATCCGATTAATGCACTCCATGTAATTAGACCAAGCATCCAGATCCAGCACCATATAAACTGAATCANAGCGGAAATCATAGACAATAAACCCGGACGTTTATTTCGATCATATAATTCGTATTCAGATAGTCCATAAGTTTGCATTATTTCTGCATGCCGTTCAACTTTTGAACGTAATTCATTCGCCCTGTTTGGTTCGGTTTCTTGCAAATATAACCACGCAGCACGCATTCTACGAGCGCCCAAAACTGCTTCCTCAAAGGTTGCTTTTCGATTTCTTCCCTCTGCCCTATTTCTATGAACAGATACCAATCCTCGTGTCCTCCAAAGCAACTTTCTATCCTCCCAAGAATCTAAACCATGGCTAGTTCGTTGTAATTCACCACCTAAATTCGCAGTAACAGATTGTACCCATGCTCGATCATTTGCATCTTCTTTTCCAAAATCTGATATCATTTGTTCAGAGGGGGCTGGCGCACCATTTTCTCCTGGTAGAGGAGGGATTTTCATAGGAGAATGAACTTCAACTAATGCACGCTCTCTGAATCTATTGGGATCAGAATAATGCAAACCTACCGGAATAAGAACGGGTTCCGGAACTCCTTTCTCACGAGCTCTTCTAATTGCGAGTAACAACATTCTGGCAGGACCTGTTTTTACTCGTTCAGGTTGACTAGATAGATGAGAAACACCCTCAGGAAAAATCACACATCTTCCTTGATCAACCAATATATCTGAAACTGTATTAATAACCGCTTGATTGCCCTTTTTTCTATCTCCTTGAATGTGTTCTTTATCTATAGAACGATAGATTGGTCTAGCACCAGCAGCTTTCATAATTTTACCCAATATAGGGACTTTGAACAGAGTATGTTTCGCAATGAACGTAATTTGTCCAGGCAATGTAGAAATCATTAGTAATGGGTCGATAAGAGAACCTGGATGCCAAGCAGCAAACAAAACACCTCCTTCTTCAGGGATATTATCGGTCTCAATTGCTCCATGTTCTCTAAACCATGTTTCACTAATTTCTTTCGCTACCCATCTCACGGTCCGATAGGATCTAGATGGAGTAGACATAGTCCAGCGGAGTATGTCAATACAAATAGCACAATCGACAAAAAAAATGATTTTTATCCTAAACGACCGAAGTGATCGTCTAATTGGGAAATATCCATTTTCAGAACTGTAGGTCTACCATGAACACATGCCCATGGGTTCTCAATGGTGGACATATCGGCCAGTAAACGCCTCATTTCTGCTAATTCAAGTCGTTGATTTGCCTTGACTGCACCTCGACATGATTTCATGAATGCAATCTCATCTTGAAGTCTGTCAACACTATCCAGAACCATACTATCTGATTCACTAATATCTGACAATAAATCTCGGATAAAGCCCTTTAATCGTTTATCTCCAAGTAATAATCTAGGGACTGAATGAATTTGTCTTACTGAATCAGTTCCAAATTTGAAACCTAATTCACTTAATAATTCTCTATTTGTTTCGATAAGGCCCTTTTGACTTGGTGTTAATTCAATTTCTAAAGGATGAATAAGAGGTTGAGATTCCCAAGATGACATATCGTTACGTAATCTTTCATATCTAATCCTTTCATGTAATGCATGTTGGTCAACAACAAATAGAGAATCGCCACCTTGAGCCAATATGTATGTATCGGCAAATTGAGAAAGAGGTTCCATAGCAGGTACATCAGTCACAGGACCAGTAAATTCAGGCTCAGAAGTAGGAGATACGGGATCACCACTGCTGGAATAACGGTGCAATGATCTTTCGGCTACAGAAAGTGCTGGTGAAATAGGCATAGAATCGAGACCGGGCAATATTTCCTGTACTGTAGGAGAATGTGAAATCGGTCTAGTTCGTGGATTTTTAGCATTCAAATTTGGTGATATCGGTTGATTAAATCTAGTTTGGACTGAGGTTGCTGCCTCAATCCAAGGAGGTTGGTCAATTTTATCGGGATTTTCCTGACGGATTTTTTCAATCGTCCCGACGGAACCTAAAGGAAAATTTTCAGATGGAGGAGCACCTGTAGGAACAGAGAGTAATGTATGCGAAATAGCTCTCTCTAATCTCTCTAATATTCTCCAAGAGTTTTGTAATCTAACCTCTCTTTTTGTAGGATGAACATTGACATCGACCTCGTCATTGGGGATATCTAAGAATAAAACACAAACAGGATGTCTACCAACCATTAAACGTGTTTGATAACCCTTTCTGATTGATTGTAAAAAGGGAGTAGAAGCAACTGCTCGATTGTTTACAAAAACATGAATATCATCAGAACGACCACGATCAACTGATGGAGGAGATATCCACCCTCTCCACCTTTCTTCACCTGGAGCGGCTTCATCTGAATCAGGGCTAGTAAGAGATATAAGACGTTCAGAAGACCCACCTAGAACATCATAAAGACGAGATTCTGGAGTTGCAGGCCCAGGCGATGAAAGTACTGTCCTATCATCGACTTTTACTGAAAATCCAACTTCAGGATGAGCGAGTGCATATGCTAATACAACATCAACTATAGCGGCATTCTCTGTAGAGGGGCGTCTTTGGAAAGCCATCCTTGCAGGAACTGAGGCAAAGATATCTCTGACCTCTATTCTGGTTCCAATTGATTTACCAACAGGACCAATGGGCAAAACATCTCCATCTTTCACTTCTATGAATGAACCTTCTTCGCCGACTAATTTCGATTCTATTCTGAGGTGACTCACAGAACCTATTGCCGCTAATGCTTCACCTCTAAAACCTAAAGTTCCTATTTTCGAAAGGTCTTCTGATGTCCTCAATTTACTAGTAGCATGTCGATTGACGGCTAATATTAATTCAGATCTTGGTATTCCATGTCCGTCATCTTGTACTGAAAGACGAGAAAAACCCCCCCCTTCAACAACAATATTGATGTTAGTNGAGCCTGCATCCAAACTGTTCTCAACTAATTCTTTTACAACCTGGGCAGGACGCTCCACCACTTCTCCTGCTGCAATTCTCCCGATGGTGGCATCATCGAGTTGTTTGATGGCGTTACGAGTCAAGAAAATCACTCCTCAACCCAATCTGGCATTTTCTCTTTGCCTTCTTCTTTCGCTTTTAGAGCATATAATGCATCTAACGCTTCACGAGGAGTCATCATATCAGGATCTAAAGAAGAAAGACGTTCTAACAGATCTTTCTCCTTGTTAGATAAGATAGAAACATTATGTGCAGATGTTTGGACTGGATTTGGCTGTTGGTGCACCGCCCATCCAAATACAGAAGATTGTCCATCTGGTCTTGAAAGTGGAATACCTTTCCCGCCGGCTCTGGCGCCTTCGGCTTGTTGTTCCAAGAAAATCAACAAATCTCGTGCTCTCTCAATAACAGAAGTAGGCAATCCTGCAAGGGATGCAACTTGGACTCCATATGAATCATCACAAGGCCCATCAGAAACAGTATGTAAGAATGTCAATTCACGATCAATTTCAGCTACCTGAACATGGATATTGAATAAGCAGTCTATTTCACCTTCTAATCCTATTAATTGATGATAATGAGTTGCAAATAATGACCTTGAACCAATTCTTTTTGCTAAATCTTCAGTCACTGACCATGCAATTGCTAGGCCATCAAATGTGGATGTGCCTCGACCTACCTCATCAAGAAGAACCAAACTTCGAGAAGTAGCACGACGAAGAATATGGGCAACTTCTATCATTTCTACCATAAATGTAGATCTTCCACGACGTAGATCATCATGTGCCCCAACACGAGTGAATATTCTATCAATTAAACCAATTCTAGCCTTTGAAGCAGGAACGAAAGAACCAGCCTGAGCAAGAATAGAGATCAATGCTGTTTGACGTAAATAAGTTGATTTTCCCCCCATATTAGGCCCAGTTAACAATAGAAATTTTCGATTCTTAGAAAATTTTGTATCGTTAGGTACAAACCCTTCTATTTCTTCTAAAACCGGGTGTCTTCCATCAATAATTTCCAACCTATCATCTTCAAAAATCTCTGGTCGGACCCACGATTTCCTACGAGACTGTTCAGCCAGAGAACATAAAACATCTATTGAAGCAATGCTTCTGGCTATTTTAGATAGATCTGAACTTTGACTCTTTATTCGTTCTCTTAAGTCTAAAAATAAACGATATTCAAGATCGTTTGCTCTACCGCCTGCATTTAGAATAATATCTTCCCATTCTGCTAACTCATCAGTAGTATATCGTTCTGCATTTGTCAATGTTTGTCGTCTTCGATACTCATCTGGAACTTTATCTGTATGTACTTTAGTAACTTCAATAAAATACCCAAATTGTCTGTTAAATTTAACCTTAAGCGAGGGTATATTCAATCTCTCTCTCTCTTTTTGTTCAAATCCCTTGAGCCAATCCTTACCTTCACCTGATCGAATACGAAGTTCGTCTAACGTATCATTAATTCCAATCCTAAATAATCCTCCATCGCGTATTGTATGAGGTGGCTCATCTATCAATTCATTTTCAATCATCAACCTAACAGATTCTAATTTGGTAAGACCTTCGCCTAAGGAAATAAGAAGTGAATCAGATGATTCGTTGACTAATCCTTTCAGGCGAGGCATACGACTAAGTGCATCAGAAATAGCAATCAAATCACGTGCATTAGCCCTGTCATATGCTAAACGAGTTGACAGACGTTCAAGATCTCTCATAGATTGCAAGCAGGATCTTATTTCAGACAATCTTTTAGAAGCTCGGACTAAAGAAGATATAGCCGAATGACGTTCCGCAATTTGATTCTTATTCATTAATGGACGAAGTAACCATTCTCTCAACATTCTCCGACCCATCCATGTACGAGTCTGATCAATAGCATGAAGAAGAGAACCTGTTCGCTCGCCAAGCAATGTTTGTGTTAATTCTAAATTCTTCAAGGTAGTTTGATCAAGAGACATATATTCTGAATCATCCTCAATTGAAATTTCTCTAAGAGGTACTGCATCAATCAAATGAAGAGATGAAATGTAAGACGCCCCAAGACCACAAGCTTCCATCCCATACGGACGAGAATCAAGATCTATCGAACCTAAATCTGCAACATCAAGATGGTGTCGAACCACTTCTATTCTACGCTTAGGAGAACATTCATGAGTTGAAAGAGAGATGTCATCTACATCTATTATGACTGAACGCAATGACTCATGTACCGCATCTTTACTAGATGTAACTAATTCTGTAGGAGACCATCTTAGCATTTCATCTCTGAGTCTATCAAATCGAGAAGGGCCTGTGAACTGCTGTGCCCATGCTCTACCAGTAGATGTATCAAGTAAAGCCAGACCTAAGGAATCAGATTTGAGCACTACAGATGCTAGTAATGCTGAACCATCTTCACCAATCAAGGAATCTTCGTATAATGACCCNGGAGTATAAACTCGGGAAACTACTCNTCGGAGTANCTTCTCTCCTGGTAAAGGCTCTGATGCTTGNTCACAAACAGTAACTTTGTNGCCCGATTGTACCATTTTTCTCAAATAATCTTCAACACTATGCCAAGGAATGCCAGCCATTGGAATGGGATTCTCAGCATTCTTATCTCTACTTGTCAAAGTAATTCCAAGAACTTCAGAACCCAATATGGCGTCTTCGTAAAACATCTCATAGAAATCACCCATTCTGAAAAAAAGAACGGTATCGGGATATTCTTGCTTAATTTCCCTGTATTGGTCAAGCATTCCGGGTCCCTTACTAGCCATTCTTGCACCTCCTAATAACGCGTGACCATCTGCGCACAGCAGCGAAGTATGATGAACGTAACGCTAGAAAAAAGGATGAAGATCAGAACTAATGAACTAACTATATCACCATGCATCGAAACCCATAACTTGGAAATTACGTGCTAAAACTAAACAGGCACCTGCAGCAATTGATAAGAAAATACCATCAAAAAGAAGAGACGGGCGAAGTATTGGATTGGACAATGCTGTTGAATCAATTACTAAAAGGCGATCTCCATTGTAGATCACATGTATCGTATCTCCATTCATAACAGCAGATTGTGGAGAGAAATCTTCCGGGGATTCAACGCTGAGACTTTGAATCGACCCATCTGAATCAAGAATAACCACATTAGATTCTGCTCCAAATACCCATAATCTTCCTTCCGAATCGACTGTTGAAGCTGTTCCTCCCCCCATACTTATGTCAGATGATACAGACAAATCGTCTCCAATTAGGGTCAATTGATCAGATGAAACAGCAAAACCCATGAGATTTGGATCATTTGAGATATGAACTGAGTGATATGCGGCACCTATGCTATGTTGAACTAAAGTTGCCTCAGGAGCAAAACCTATCGATGCCGAAGCTACAAAAAGCACTTCTCCTATATCTGAAGGAGAAGCAGGGTTAGAAAATACTGAAGATATCCCCCTAACTATTGCTGCATTTCCAGAATCATCAACATCAAAACCAGTGAGAGTAACAGATGTATCTCCAATATCGGCGGCAAAACTCAATGGATTCTGGATTCTTGAATCAAATGTACGAAGTTCCACATTTTGTCCTCTTTCAATCAATATCCACCCCGATGAACCGTCTTGTGCATGAAGATCCAATACTTTGTCTTCTGATTGCAATATTGGAATAGATGTTAGATCTTCGCCGACTATTCTGACTAATAGTCCAGACTCACCACCGACTAACCAATCTGAACCAAACGAGGAAACTACTGTTGGTTCGGACAACAAAGAAATTTCTACAACACTTGAACCTTGAATTCTAAATAATCTGTTGGTTCCCGAATCGTCAATAACTGCTAATGAACTTCCGTCTTCAGCGAAGTCCATAGACAGAATGGAACTTTCATCGGGTAAAGTTGGGTGATTTTCAGTACCTGACGGAATTACATCAGCAACCTGAATTAAGGCTGCTCCCAGTATCATAACCATTACAAATGCAATCAGTGAAAGCCATTGCCCCTCACCTTCTTCGGTTAGAAGCACTGCGAATAGACCTTGACTTGGACTAGTTGCCATACAATAGTGTGTCACGGGCCGGTTCTTGAAGCATAGCCTGCTATCTCACCTAAACTGACTCATCTACTAGAATCACTGTGTAGAGAGGGGATTAAATAGAGACTGTAAGTCGCCGGTACCCGAGAGGGATTCCAATGGCACGTAAGCCCGCCAAGATGTATCGTCAAGTGAAAGGTCAATCCTTCACACGTCGCAAGTATACTGGTGGTGTTCCGAATAATAGAATCCTGAGATTCCATATGGGAAACCGTACTCGAGCAGAAGCGGGGGGATTCCCAGTAATCTTACACTTAACCGTAAACAATGCTTGTCAAATCAGACACACTGCTCTCGAAGCAGCAAGAATGATTTCTAACTCTAGAATTAGAAGCGGTGCAGGAGAACAAGGATACGCACTAAGGGTTCACACCTACCCCCATCAGATTCTTCGAGAAAATAAGCAAGCAACAGGAGCAGGTGCTGACCGTGTTTCACAAGGNATGCGCCAATCATTCGGAAAAAATGTAGGCACTGCTGCTNGAGTGAAAAGAGATCAATGCATTATTTCTATTCAAACTGATCCTCAATTCTATCTTGATGCNCGTGATGCTCTTCGAAAAGCGGGAATGAAATTTCCATCATCCACGAAGATTCGTGTAATAGAAGGTGCAGAACTTCTCAAAGGTCTAGTCTAGACGTCTAATTCAATACTGATGGCCAAAGTCGATAGCCATGTACTCCGAAGCCGAAGCAGTGTCGATGCTTGAAGAAAGCGTCCGCACTGCCCCAGTTATTTGGAAAGGAGAATATCCCTATTTCATCCACCCACTCACAGATGGAGTACCTCGTGCTCCAAGTAATCTTCTTGCTGCTGCCAGAGATCTATTGCTTCACAGAATAGATTGGGAAAATATTGATCTTATTCTATCAATAGAAGCAATGGGCCTTCCGTTAGCATCTGTTCTTTCCTTAGCGACAGGGATTCCAACAGTAGTTGCTAGAAAACGCTCTTATGGTCTAGATTTTGAAACAGTTGTAAATCAAAGTACAGGTTATTCAAAGGGTTCAATCTGGATTAATGATGTAAATCCTGAAGAAAAGATACTGGTAGTTGATGATGTAATTTCTACTGGAGGAACGATGGAAGCAGTACTTTCTTCATTAGAAGCAAGGGGAGCTATTCTATCTGAAGTTTGGACTATTTTCGAGAAAGGTGAAGGTATGAAAAACCTGATTGACAAACATAATTGGCCTCTAAAAAGCTTAATTCGAATAGAAATGAATGGGGCGGAAGTAAATATTCTACCATAATGAAAAAGAAAAAATATCTCAAGGTTGTATTATTATGGATCTCTCTAGACATGAATTTGAACTCGATGACTTAGTTGAGAGAATCAAGAAGAATGATACTAAATTAGTTGCTCTTCAAGTTCCTGAAGGATTAAAAATGCAAGCTCTTGAAATGATGGATCAAATAGAAACTGAGACTTCTGCAAGAGTAGTTCTTTCGGCAGACCCTTGTTATGGTGCTTGTGACTTAGTCCATGATAAAATGCAGAATATAGGAGTTGAATTGGTTGCNCACATGGGACATTCTCAAATGAATATTGATTCTGGGATGCCGACACAATTTATCCCTGTAACATACGACGGTAGTCCGGAAATTGCACCTGTAATCCCATATCTAAATGCTCATCGAAAAATAGCATTTGAGAGAATGAATAACCCCTCAAATCCAGTTGAAGATGAACTTGAAGCGATTGAGAAATTTCAAGATATGGTGGGTAGAATTGCCCCTCTAACTGATACCAAATTAGGATTGGTTGGGAGCATTCAGCATTTACATCTCTTACCAACTTACAAAAAATATTTCGAAGAAGCAGGATTTGAGGTAACGATTCCAGTTGGAGGTGCTCGTTTATCCTTCCCTGGACAAGTTCTTGGATGTAATTATTCAGGAGACGATCCTACTGTTGGACACTATATTTTCCTTGGAAGTGGAGATTTCCACCCTATCGGACTTGTACTTCATACGGGCAAACCACTTGCTATGCTNGATCCATATACTGGTGAAGCNACTGAAATGGGGAGAGANAGAATTGAACGNATTCTGAGACAGAGATCAGGACTCATTATGTCTTCAATGGATAAGAATCGATTTGGGATTCTAATTGGGGCTAAACCTGGTCAAATGCGCCGTAATTTAGCACTTAGAATGAAAAATAAATTAGAAAAACATGGAAAAAAGGGATACTTACTAGCTATGGAACATGTTGGTCCTGAATTAATTGATTTTTATCCGGTTGATGTTTTCGTCAACACAGCATGCCCTAGAATTGCGATTGATGATGCTGTAAAGTATGCTAAGCCGATGATTACGCCATACGAACTAGAAGTAGTCTTAGGCGAAAAAAAGTGGGAAGATGGTTACAAATTCGACGAAATCCCCTAATTTTCTCATCGATATCGTCATATCATCTGAGTATAACGGCTCAATATGTCGGATAGAGATTGGTCCACAGTAACCTTCGAAAGAAGATTGCAAATGGTGTATCACGGAATAATTATTGTAGCAATGGTTATTCTTTCCGCTCACTTATTAGAAAGCGTACTAAAACCACTTTTTCTTGCATTNGGGCTTTATTTTGTCTTGAAGCCTGGGGCAGATTGGTTAAACAACCATGGTTTCAATCCTTTACAAGCAAATGCGACAATGCTTCTTTTGTTAATACTAGCACTTTCTCTCATTGGCCTTTTTGCTTGGTTGCAAGTAGATTCATTTCTTTCAAATGAAGAAAAAATCAGTGAATTAGAACTCGCTTATTCAGCACTTCTTGTAAGATCTGAATCATGGCCTATTGTTGGAGATTATGTACAAAATATGGACACATCGCAATCCCCGACTCAAATTCTTGGAGACATGGGTATTGAAATTGGATCTGCCAGCCAATTGGCTTCTCTCTCTGGAATGGTATTTTCGTCGCTAACTGTGTTGTTCTTTCTACTTTTCATTATCTTCGAAGCGAATTTGTTGCCAGGTAGAATCGAAGCCGCTTTCCCTGGAGATTCATTAGGTCGATTTCAAAATATTACAGAAAGAGCACGAGATGGAATCAATACCTATATTGTAGTAAAAACGGGTGTAAGCATTGGAACTGGAACCTGCGCTGGACTAATTTGCTTATTTTTTGGGATTGAACTATGGTTTGTTTGGGCTGTTGGAGCTATTGTCCTAAATTACGTTCCATACATTGGTTCATTGATTGCTTCTGTTCCACCAGCTTTACTTGGAATGTTAATGATGAATGATGATCCATTCAACCTTTTACTATTCTTGGGCCTACTTGTTGCTAATCAACAATTCTGGGGTAGCTTGATTGAAACAAAATGGGCAGGTGAGGCACTCGACTTAAGTCCAGTTCTGTTACTGATTGTTGTAGCATTCTCATATTGGCTTTGGGGTGTTGTTGGAATGGTAATATCAGTCCCATTCACAGTAATCATCAAAATTATTTTGGATACCGTGGAACAAACTAGACCATTGGCAGTGTTGATGTCTGAAAGAAGTCCAGANCTTCAGAAAGTCTGGAATGATGCTCTAAGAGATGGAAGATTAGATGACTGGGAATTTACACGTTTGCTTGAACTTCAAAGAAACCTGGAAATTGATGAACAAGAAATGAANATTACTGCAGGGAAAGCAGCAATTATCACTGCACTTGAGAGAGGATCTCTAAGTCCTATCGAAAGAGAATTTGTGATTCGTTATGCAAAAAATACTACNCTAGGNGATAAAGCAGTTGAATTGTTAGTNCCAGGTGCTCTTTCTCCTTCATCAATCGAATTAATGGAAAATTTACTAGAATCGAATGAAGAAGAATAACCTATAGTTCCCCAAGTTCCATCCACATAGCCATATTTGCAGGATCGTCCAAGTCTGTAGGATCCATTGACATCGCAGGACTATCATTGTGAATTGGAGCAGTATAATCTCCAATATTAGAATTAGAATTTTCCGAGGTAGAGATACCCCGACCTATTAACCAAAATAAGACTAGCAATACAAATCCGAGGCAAAAAATAGTATCTAACATTTCAACCACTACTATTAGTTCACTGATAATCTACCCAATCGGTTCCATTCCACCATTGAGTTGCTCCGTTACTCATTTTTCTCCAAGTGTAACCTGAATCATCCGTCCATTGTTGAATAACACTAATCTCAGGAATAGATGTGAGGACTATTTCATCACCAGAGGAAAGGGACTGAATGTCTTCATTCTCTTCTGAATTACTCGAATCGTAGTAATTCTCTAGGAATGTAACCCTCTCTGGATTTAATCCGTAGGCTGATGCAAATGTTTCAAGCATTGACTTCTCTTTATCAGTGATTTTTCCATCACGCGCTGCTTCCGAATAAGCCTTGATGTAATCTAAATCTTCTTTGGAAAAATCACTAGAAAGTAATCTTCCGGAGAAGCTATCAATTATACTGATAACTGGTTTTCTGGCAATAACTAGGCTTATTCCGATAAATACTCCACCTGCAAGTCCAAAACCTAGGAGATTTTCCATCACTTCGCTTCCCAGTATGAATAAAAACGCCCCAATTCCAGTGAAAACAGCATTTCTAAATGTTGTTCTGAGGTTTTTATCTATTCCAAACACGGTATCTTTCAATGATGCATTAACAAACATCATGGCTTCGAATGCAACACCAGAAACTTGGAACATTAGAGAAAAAGTCCAGACAAAATATTTCAGACGAGACATGAAAGTCCGATCTGCGGCATATCTCCATTCATTCACATCGATAAATCCTGCGGGGCCACCATTCAGTAGGGGTATCACAAATAGTATAGCAGAGAAAAAGAGAATATTTCCTATCACTTTACCCAAGAAGCCGATGTATAACGAATTTGAGGTCATACTCTCTTTTTCATAGATAACATTGCCATCCTTACTTTTCTTGATTGACGAACGGATTAACAACAGGGCCAATATAGAGACAGGTGTTCCAAGGAGAGCAATTAACCACAACCCGATACTCTCAGTGGCTACTATGGTATCTATCGCCGCTGGACAGGTACCAATTGAAGTTACTATTCCCTCTAGTTCAGTACTGAACTCACCAGTCCAAGTCTGAACTTCTGGTTGGGCCCCTTGAGATGAACAAGTAAACCAAACTCTGTTAGGAATTTGAAAGAAGGGAATATTTCGTAAAAATATCCAAAACACAGTAGAAAAAATGGGGATAGAATACCACATATGTCTCTGTAAGGATGGTCTGTGAAGAAATTTCAACCGCTCTATTCGATAGTATACTGGAATAGAAAGATACAAGAAAATTGAGGTTATTGTACCGATAATGAAAACATCAATTTTTACCAGCCATATTACGTTCCAAATCGGTTCAAACTGAGGTAAATATGGCACTATATCTACTGCTTGGAACAACATCTTCATTCCTTCACAGATAAGTAAAACTGCCATGAAACGGTTTTCAGATGCCCTTGAATTCGCTCTTAATACCAAATATGCAAGGCCTAAAACCCATAAAAACACAAGCATAGACATCCAATTAATCACCATTTGAAGACCGAAGAAACTATTCGAATCAAAGGATCTGATATAGTATTCCGTCAGAGATGAGGCCATGTATTATGCAGAGAAACGTAGGATATAATCAAAACCCCGAATTATTCAGAATTATAATTAATCCATTCTGTGCCATCCCACCATTGAACAGAATCATCGCTCATCTTTCTCCATGTGTAACCTGAATCATCAGTCCATTGTTGAATTAGTTCTGGGGAAGACACAACAGGGTTATCAGGTTCAATATTATCATGGACGAAGTTTGCCTCTATTTGCTTAATCCTTTCATCATTGATCCCGTATGCAGCTGCAAGTGTAACAAGAAGTTCTCGCTCAT